>JAKAXP010000166.1 GCA_021816545.1 Bacteroidota bacterium | reverse complement strand
CTTGTGGTAGATGAGCCCTCAATCGTGGCCATCGACAGGAATACGGGCAAGCTCATTGCCATTGGGGAGAAGGCCCGGCAGATGCATGGAAGAACCCATGAGAACATCAGGGTTATCAGGCCGCTGCGCGACGGTGTGATAGCTGATTTCCACGCCGCTGAACTTATGATAAGGGGCATGATCAAAATGATAAATACCGGCCCCAAGTTTTTTTCTCCCTCCCTGAAGATGGTTGTCGGTATCCCCTGCGGAAGCACTGAAGTGGAGATCAGGGCGGTACGTGACTCCTCAGAGCATGCAGGCGGCAGGGATGTATACCTTATCTATGAACCTATGGCCGCAGCAATCGGTATCGGCCTTGATGTGGAAGCCCCGGAGGGTTGCATGGTTGTGGATATAGGCGGAGGTACCACCGAGATTGCCGTGATAGCCCTCGGTGGCATAGTCTGCAACAGGTCTATCAGGGTGGCCGGCGACGGATTTACCGCTGACATACAGGCCTACATGAGGCATCAGCACAACATCAAGATCGGCGAAAAGACAGCAGAGGATATCAAGATTGCCGTCGGAGCAGCACTGCCTGACATTGAAAATCCTCCTGCCGACTTTGTGGTTCGCGGCCCGAACCTCATGACTTCACTCCCCATAGAGATTCCGGTATCATACCAGGAGATCGCCTATTGCCTTGACAAGTCGCTTACAAAGATAGAGGCATCAATCCTCCAGGTTCTTGAACAGACACCTCCCGAACTGTACGCTGACATAGTCAACAGGGGAGTATTCCTTGCCGGCGGTGGCGCCCTGCTGAGAGGCCTTGACAAGCGTCTCACCGACAAGATCAATATCCCGTTCAGGGTATCGGAAGATCCGCTGCACGCTGTAGTCAGGGGCACCGGTGTGGCACTGAAGAATGTTGAGAAGTATCCTTTCCTGATGAGATAAATCCTTTTCATGAATGAGAAGCCTTCTGAACTTCCTGCTCAGGTTTAAAACCCTGATCCTTTTCCTCTTGCTGGAAGTGGTGGCTCTCGCAATGATCTCAACATCGCACAACTATCATCAGACAGTATTTTACGGCCTGTCAAGGAATATTACCGGTTTTGTTGCCAGGAGGGTGGAAAGGGGAACTTACTATTTCCGCCTCAGGCAGGTAAATGAGGAACTTGTACAGGAAAACACAATGCTCCGGAAACGGATTGAGGGGCTGACCTCTGCGCCTCAGGAAGGGGTTGCTGCAGTGCACGACACTGTCAGCGGAGTAAACTACACTTACCTTAGTGCCAGGGTTATCAGCAACTCAGTAAACAAGCAGAAAAACTTTATTACTCTTGACCGGGGCTCAAGACAAGGTGTGGCCGTGGGAATGGGGGTGGCTTCACCCTCAGGAGTTGTCGGAGTGGTTGTGGGTGTATCAGGCAACTACTCTGTTGTGATGTCACTGCTGAATACTGATTTCCGGCTCAGCGCAAGCATAGCCCGGAATGACTATTTCGGTTCACTGGCCTGGGACGGCACAAACTACCGCTATGCAAGGTTGTCAGAGATACCGCATCATGTAGAGGTATCAGAGGGTGACACAATCGTGACAAGCGGCTATTCTGCAATCTTCCCGGCAGGGCTGATGGCCGGAACACTTACGGGTGACCAGAAGAGGGGAGGCGACTTCATCTCACTGAAGGTTTTGCTCTCTGTTGATTTCAAGAAGCTGACTAACGTCTACGTAATCGGTAACCTGACCCATGAAGAGAGGGAGAATCTTGAGAAGGAGGTGGTGAAATGAACCGCATCATCAGGTATACCGGGGCATTTGTGCTACTCGTAGTGCTTCAGCTGATCATATTCAACAATATTGAATTCAGCGGCTACATCAACCCGTACGTGTACCTGATGTTCATTCTCATACTCCCGGTGTCAATCCCTTCCTGGATACTGCTCCTGCTCAGCTTCCTTACCGGTTCTGTAATCGATCTCTTCTCCGGGACCATGGGTGTGCACGCCTTCGCAACCGTACTGGCCGGTTTTGTCCGTCCCTGGGTGCTGTCACTGAACGTGACCGCCGAAGGTGCAGAGGGCGACATGTCACCGTCAGCATACAGAAGCAGCATCAGGTGGTTCATTGTATATACGGTGTCAGTGGTATTTGTGCATCACCTTGCACTGTTCTTCGTGGAGATATTCAGCCTCAGGCACTTCTTTCACACCCTTCTAAGGGTGCTGCTGAGCACTGCCGTGACATCATTCTTCATAGTTCTTTTCGACTTCATCAGGCCACACAGATGAGAAGGCAGCCATGAAGGACCGGTTTGCAAACAGGAAATACTTCATCATGGCGCTGGTTTTGCTGGCTGCCATGATACTTGTTGCAAGGCTGTTCTACATCCAGATTGTGGACAAGACCTACCGTGTCTCTGCTGCAAACAATGCCCTCAGGCCGGTGACGCAGTACCCTGCCAGGGGACTTATCTATGACCGCAACGGGAACCTCATAGTCTATAATCAGGCGGCATATGACCTCCTGGTGATACCTGTCCAGACAGGTGCCTTTGATACAACAAGGCTCAATGACATTCTCGGGATTACAATGAATGATTTCAGGGCAAGGATGAAGGCGGCAGTCTCATATTCACGGCGAGCCCCTTCGGTCTTCATGAAGATGATATCATCCGAGACCTACGCCGTACTCCAGGAAGAGCTCTACCGCTTCCCCGGATTCTATGTACAGGCCAGGACGCTGCGCAAGTACACGAAGCCGGTGGCCGCACACCTTCTGGGATATGTCGGAGAGGTTGACAACAAGCTTATCGCGAAGGACAAATACTACCGGTCAGGTGACTATATAGGCGTCAGCGGTATTGAAAAATCGTACGAGGAGCAGCTCAGGGGAAGGAAAGGGGTCAACATTTTCCTTGTTGATGTACATAATAATATAAAGGGGTCATATGCCGAGGGGCGGTATGACACCGTGGCTGTGCCCGGAACCAATCTCTGGTCGACTATTGACCTCACCCTTCAGGAATACGGGGAGAAGCTGATGCAGAACAAGTCAGGTTCAATTGTTGCAATTGAACCCTCCACCGGTGAGATACTCACCCTTGTGTCATCTCCCACCTATGACCCGTCGCTGCTTGTCGGCAGGGTCAGGTCTGAGAACTTTTCTATACTGCAGGCTGACACTGTCAAGCCACTGTTTGACAGGGCGCTTATGGCATCGTATCCCCCGGGGTCCACGTTCAAGATTATGAACGGCCTGATAGGGCTTCAGGAGAATGTAATCAGACCCACCTCCCTTTTCAGCTGCAGCAACGGGTATCATGCCGGCTCCCTGACGGTAGGGTGTCACTCCCATGCCTCACCGCTTAACCTTCCCCAGGCTGTGGCGCAGTCATGCAACGCATGGTTCTGCAACGCATTCCGGAATATCCTGGAGAACCCTGCCTACGGATCGGTTCAGTCTGCCTTTGACAAGTGGAGGGAATACCTTGTCGCCTTCGGTTTCGGGAACAAGATGGGAATTGACCTGCCCAACGAGTTGTCAGGGAACATCCCGACAAGATCGTACTATGACCGTTATTACGGGAAGGATCGCTGGAAGGCTCTCACGGTAATCTCGCTGGCCATCGGGCAGGGGGAGATTGGTGCCACGCCCCTTCAGATGGCCAATATGGCGGCGGTAATTGCCAACAGGGGTTCATTCTATATACCTCACGTGGTCAAGAAAATAGGTGATGACGGAACACCGTCTCCGCTCTATACCCAGAAATATATCACCGGTATCTCACCAGAGAATTTTGAACCTATCATCGAGGGGATGGAAGGTGCAGTCAACGGAGGTGCGGGTTCAACGGCCCGGGGCGCACGCCTAGACAGCATAATCATTTGCGGCAAGACCGGAACGGCTCAGAACCCTCACGGGAAGGACCACTCCATCTTCGTGGCCTTTGCCCCAAAGGATAACCCGAAGATTGCAATTGCAGTTTACGTGGAGAACGCCGGCTTCGGCTCTACCTTCGCCGCCCCGATCGCCAGCCTCCTGATTGAGAAATACCTTACAGGCGATGTAAAGAGAAAATATCTTGAGGATCACGTACTGAACATGGTAATAAAACCGGGTGGAGAAGAATAATAACATACTGGCAAGACTTGACTGGGTCACTGTAATCCTGTGGCTGGCAATGATGATCATGGGATGGCTCAACATATATGCGGCCGTTTACAATGAACAGCATACCAGCATCTTTGATATGTCACAGCGGTACGGGAAGCAGCTGATTTTTATTCTTGCAGCACTTGTACTGGCCGTTTTCGTGATGGTCACAGACAACAAGCTCTGGTTCTTTTTTGCATGGTTTATATACGGCTTCTTCATCCTCCTCCTGGTTCTGGTACTGGTGATAGGAAAGGAAATCAACGGGGCTAAAGCCTGGTTTGGTGTCGGAGCCTTCAGTATACAGCCGTCAGAATTCACAAAATTTGCGACCGGACTTGCGCTGGCCTCATACCTGAACTCAAAACGTCAGTCGCTCGGACCAAGGCAGATGATTGCAGCAACGGCAATCATAATTGCCCCTGTGCTGCTGATTGCCGTGCAGCCAGACATGGGTTCCGTGGTGACTTTCTTCGCATTCTTTATCGTCCTCTACCGGGAGGGGATGAGCATCTGGGTATTCATCACGGCAATTCTTGCTGTTGTGCTCTTCCTGCTTACACTGATTCTTGGTAACCTGCCGGTGGCAATAGGCCTGCTGGTGGTGGCAGCAATAGCCATGCTTGTTACTTCGGGGTACATGGTTACCCTGCGTGCGGCAGCAGTAATGGCTGCTGCCGGTGGCCTGGCATTTCTGCTGGGGCATTACATACTCGACCTTGACACGGTGCTGATAATTGTACTTGCAGTATTCCTCGCAGGTGTGGTTTATGCGTGGTTCATATACCGGCTGAGGATGTTTAACCAGGCGATAATTTATGCTTTTCTCCTTGGCGGGCTTCTTTACCTCTTCACGGTTGACTATGCATTCCATGAGATCCTCAAACCCCACCAGCAGACAAGGATCAACATAATGCTCGGGATGGAAGCTGACCCGTACGGGGAGGGATACAACCTTAACCAGTCGCTGATCTCGATCGGCTCAGGCGGATTCGCGGGAAAGGGATATCTCAACGGCACCCAGACCAAATTCAAGTTCGTGCCGGAGCAAAGCACTGACTTCATCTTCTGTACCGTGGGAGAGGAGTGGGGCTTCATAGGGTCCACCGTGGTGATCGGACTGTTTGTCTGGCTCCTGCTGAGGCTGCTGATGATGGCAGAAAGACAGCGGACAACGTT
>JAKAXP010000165.1 GCA_021816545.1 Bacteroidota bacterium | reverse complement strand
ACAAGGGATTCAGCAAATTCATCTCGGCATACACCTCCGGCATCGTTCCGGTGACAGGCACCCTGCAGGTGGTCTTCACCCCCGAGTTCGCGGCCACCGTTGACCACACCCGCACCCAGGGCCTCTTCTCCTTCGATCCGTCGGTGAAGGGCTCGGCAGAGTGGGCTGATGACATCACGCTGGTATTCAACCCGTCCAAACCGTTGTCGCCTGGCACATCGTACCAGGGGACTCTCGACCTCAGCAAGCTGGGCAAGGTGGAGGAGCGCTTCCGGTTCTTCCCGCTGATCTTCCGCACCGTGGAAAAGAACTTCACCGTCAGCCTCAACCCGGTCACTGTCGACCTTCCTGACGGAAACACATACACTCTCACCGGCACCCTGGTCACCTCGGACCACGTTGACAACGGCGAGGTGGAGAAATACATCACCGCCCGCCTGGGAAAACGTGAAGAGAAGATCACATGGGATCATTCGGCCGGTAACATTCACACGTTTTCAATTGAAAAGATCCGCAGGGCGAAAGAGGAGACAGAGCTCACAGTTACATGGAACGGCAACTCCTACGGGGTAAAGGCCAAAGGGGAAACCACCGTTTCGATCCCCGCGGAGGGAGTCTTTACTGTCACCGAGATGAAGGTCAATCCGGGCGACAGCAAGAGCATCGAGATATTCTTCTCAGATCTTCTCGACGCCTCTGGCGAACTCGACGGGATGGTGACATCCGATCCGTCACATCCTCTCTCCGTCAGCGCCGAAGCGAACAAACTTCTTGTAATTCCGGGTGACAACGTCGTTGGAGTGATTGAGCTGACTGTTGACGGCTCGCTTCGCAACACTCGCGGTCAACGCCTCGGCGAACCGGTCAAGCGGGGCATCAATTTCACCCCGGTGGAACCGGGAATCCGTTCCGCAGGCCGCGGGGTCATCATGCCCTCATCCGGAAACCTCATCTTCCCCTTCCTGGCTGCCAACCTGAGTGCAGTCGACCTCACAATAATAAAGATCTTCGAGAACAACCTCCCCTACTTCCTCCAGCAGAACGGCATGGGTGAAGCATCATACTACGGCACCAACATCAAGCAGTTCGGGAGGCCGGTCTATCGCGGCCGTGTAGACCTGACAGGGGCGGCAGGCTTCGATCCCAACAAGTACAACCTCTTCACGATCGACCTCGCCAACTACATAGAGCCGGAGCAGGGAATCCTTTACAGAATAGAACTCGGGATGCGCCCGTCATATTCGCTCTACCCCTGCACCGGCGAGCGCAAAACCTCAAAATACGAGGAGATGCTTGAGCTGGCTGACACCGACAGGCGCTGGGAGGAGTCGGATGACTACTACTCCCTGTCGGAGGAAGGGCTTTTCTACCAGTATGCATACAACTGGCGCGAGAACGGGAATCCATGTAACGACGCATATTATAATCCCGAAAAGAAACTTGTCAGCAATATACTTGCATCTGACCTGGGAATCATTGCCAAGAGCGGTACAGACAACAACCTGAGGATCTTCATCCGCGACCTGCGAACCGCGGAACCCGTTGAATCAGCCTCGGTGGAGGTCTATGACTTCCAGAACCAGTTGATGGGAACGGTCACTACAGACAAGGACGGCATCGCAGCATTGCCATGCCCCAGGAAACCGTTCCTGCTGATAGCCAGGAAGGACAAGAACCGCAACTATCTCTCGCTGCAGGACGGCAATGCGCTGTCGATGAGCTCGTTTGACGTTTCGGGCGAGTCGCCCCAGGACGGCATCAGGGCCTTCCTCTTCACCGAGCGAGATGTGCGCCGGCCCGGTGACTCAATTTATGTTGGTGTGATAGTGCGTGACCTCGGCAAGGGTCTGCCGGCAGGCCACCCGGTTCACTTCGAGCTTTACAACAGTAAGGGACAGCGCATCGACGACCAGGTAACCACGCTGAACGACAAAGGATTCCTGACATTTACAACAGTAACGTCCGAAGATGCTGAGACGGGCAACTACCGTGCACAGGTGCGGATTGGCGCAGCTACATTCACACGGGTGATTAAGGTGGAGACGGTAAAACCCAACAGGCTGAAGATAAAACTCGACTTCCCCGAGACAGTGGCAGGGGGAGCAAGCTCAACAATCAAAGGGAGCATGAAGGTAGCATGGCTCAACGGTACCGTGGCGCGCGACATGAAGACTACCGTTGACCTTCTGCTCAGGCCGGTGAAGACGACATTTGAGAAGTACGGGCAATACAGCTTTGATGACCCGGCCTCGCAGTTCTATTTCGAGAGCATGACCGTCTATGACGGGAACATAAACAGCTCCGGTGAAGCCACTGTCAGCTTCACCCCGGACGAACAGTTGCAGGCGCCCGGCATGCTCAACGCGATATTTACAACCAGGGTGTTTGAGAAGGGGGGCGATGCAAGCATAAACCAGACCGTACTTCCATATGCACCCTACCCGGCGTTTGTCGGAATGAATATCCCGGCACTGGGCGCCACGGGACGCATCCTCTTCACCGACCGGCCCAACGAGATCAGGCTGGTGACCCTCGACAAGAACGGCAAACCGGTCCGCAGTGAGGTGGAGATCAATGTCTACAAGCTCGACTACCGCTGGTGGTGGGAGTCGGATGATGAGTACCTCGGATCTTACATCTCGCGCGGGCGCAACACGAACGTTTTCTCTGAAACAATAACCACCTCAGGCGGCGAAGGGAAGACATCGTTCAGTATAGACAAGCAGCAGTGGGGACGCTACCTTGTAAGGGCAACGCTCCCCTCGGGGCATTCAACGGGAATGATCGTACTTGTAGACTGGCCGTGGGATTACGGAATGAAGCCCGGCGGCAATGACGGCGCCAGCCTGCTGCAGCTCAACACCGACAAGGACAGGTACAATGTAGGCGATGAGATCAGCCTGACCTTCCCGGCACCGGAGAACGGCCGCGCCATCATCACCATAGAAAACAGCACCGGCCTCCTTGACATCACCGAAGTGAAGACCCGGGCCGGCAACCAGGAGGTGAAGATAAAGGCAACGCCAGCTATGGCACCCAATGCATACCTCTATGTGACAATGCTGCAGCCTCACTCGCAGACCGTAAACGACGCACCTGTGAGGTTATACGGCGTTATTCCCGTAATGGTTGAAGACCCTGCAACAAAGCTGGAGCCGGTGATCACCATGCCTGACAAGATCCGCTCGCAGCAGGAGGTTGAGATTCGCGTTGAGGAGAAGAACAGGCAGGAGATGACATACACACTTGCAGTTGTGGATGAGGGTCTGCTTGACCTGACCGGCTTCCGCACCCCTGATCCGTGGAAGTGGTTCTTCGTCAAGCATGCCCTGGGCGTGAAGACATGGGATCTCTATGACATAGTGTTCGGCGCTTTCGGCGGTAAGCTGGGTCGCGCATTCGCGACAGGCGGCAGCGAGGCTGCCGTCGACCAGAGTAAGAACAGGGCACGGAGGTTTGAGCCGGTGGTGCGGTTCATCGGTCCCTTCACCCTTGCACCGGGGAAGACAGGAACGCACAAGATAAGGCTGCCGCAATACACCGGCTCGGTCAGGGTTATGGTCACCGCTGCCGGGAAGGGTAACACCTTCGGCGCAGCCGAAAAGAGTGTAACTGTATCTGACCCGCTGATGATACTGGCGACAGCGCCAAGGGTGCTCTCCCCGGGCGATAAGGTGGCGCTGCCGGTGACGGTATTTGCACAGGAGAAGGGGATCTCCGACGTGAACGTTTCCGCCACAGCGAATGATATGATCAGCTTTACGCAGGCATCCGGGGATGTACGTTTCAGCGAGCCGGGCGACAAGGACCTGGAGCTGCTTTTCAATACGGCGATGCAGCCGGGTACCGCTTCGATAAATGTGACTGCAGAAGGTGGCGGGGAGAAGGCTGCATATAGTCTGACGGTACCGGTACGCTCACCCAATCCACCTGATAGAAGAGCGGAGACGAAGAATATCGCTGCCGGGCAGAAATATGAGAAGAGTTTTACGCCGTTTGGTCTTTCCGGAACCTCTGCGGCTTCTGTTGAGATATTCTCGCTGCCCTCCGTTAACCTGGGTCGCAGGCTGAGGTATCTGACCTCATTCCCGCACGGGTGCACGGAGCAGATTACCTCCGCGGCATTCCCGCAGGTGTACCTGTCTGACCTTCTTGGTTCCGGGCTCGAAGATCCCGCTGCCGTACGCAATAATGTGCAGGAGGCTCTGCGGGCTATCGCCTCGAGGCAGATCGCTACGGGAGCACTGACACTGTGGCCGGGAGGAAGTTATCCTGACGACTGGGCAACGTCGTACGCGGGCCACTTCGCCGTTGAGGCGCAAAAAGCAGGATATGCAATCCCGGCAGGATTCCTGAGCAAATGGACGGCATACCAGAGATCGCAGGCTACCGCATGGAGGTACCAGCCGCAGTATCGCTATACTGCCAACGACCAGGCCTACAGGCTCTTCACAATGGCCCTGGCCGGTTCGCCCGACAAGGGCGCAATGAACCGGATGCGCGAGATAACCGACCTGCCGTCGCTGGCGAAGTGGTTCCTGGCAGCAGCCTATGCAACGACAGGCCGTACGGAGGTGGCGCAGACGCTCATCGACGTGCGTAACCTGAAGACCGAGGACGACTATGTGTATTACTACTACGGCAGCACGCTGAGGGACCAATCAATAATACTGTATACGCTGACGCAGGTGGGGAACACGGGCGAGGCGCTGGAGCTGCTGAAGTCTGTTGCGGCGGAGCTGGGCAGTAATGCCTGGTACAGCACGCAGACGACTGCGTGGGGCCTGTTTGCGTATATGAACTACGCGAAGAAGATGAAGACCGATGCCTCGAAACCAATGAAGGTGACACTGGAATTCAACGGCAAGAAGGAGAAGCTCAGCGCCGAAGGGGGTGCCATCCTTAAAAGCTTCACGCCGGCTGCCTCGAACAAGCTTGTCGTTGAGAACGAGAGCGGCAACCCGCTGTTTGTGACCTTCACCGAGGAGGGTGTCCCTTCAACTTCCGATATGACAGTGAAGGAGAACAATCTTTCGATGAAGGTGGCATATCTTGATATGGAACAGAAGCCGGTGGACGTCAGCTCGCTGGCACAGGGGACGAGCTTCATAATGACCGTTGACGTTACTAATACAACCTTCAGACAGGTGGGTAACCTGGCACTGACGCAGATGGTGCCTTCGGGATGGGAGATACAGAATACCCGTTTGTTTGAATCCGGGTTGCAGCTGAAGGAGGGAACATATGACTACCGCGACTTCCGTGATGACAGGGTT
Source organism: Bacteroidota bacterium (assembly GCA_021816545.1). Taxonomy (GTDB): domain Bacteria; phylum Bacteroidota; class Bacteroidia; order Bacteroidales; family VadinHA17; genus SR-FBR-E99. The sequence goes on along the minus strand of JAKAXP010000165.1, from coordinate 61 downwards.
TATACCTATTTCAGCCTGAAGGCAGGTGAGACGAAGAAGTTCTTCATCATTCTGACGGCCT
>JAKAXP010000164.1 GCA_021816545.1 Bacteroidota bacterium | reverse complement strand
TTCCGATCTTCTCAATTATGATCATAACCAAGTTTGTGTTCGGCATGCGGAGCGACGTCGGCGGTTACCTCGTGGCATCATATGTATCATTCATGATCTATGCAACCACATGGCAGATACTTAACAGGTCCGATTTCTTCGATTCCCCCTCCTCCTTCCTTTTCTTCCCGGCAGTGAAATACCGCAAGTCTTCGCTATCCGAAGAGAACAAGGAGGAGATCCTGAAAAAGATCAAAAAGGAAATGGAACAGGCCAGTTATTTTACAAACAGCCTTGCCTCACTCTCAGGCCTGGCAAAACAGATCAATGAATCACCACACCATGTCTCACAGGTGATAAATGAGAAGATGAACATGAACTTCTTCGAGATGCTCGCCTTTTACCGCGTTGAACATGCAAAGAAGCTCATCAGGCAGGATAAGAAGGGGAAAATTACCGTCGAAGAGCTTGCCGAACTGGTCGGTTACAACTCAAAATCTTCATTCAATTCTGCCTTTAAGAAATATTCTTCCAAAACTCCGTCCGAATACAGGAAGTCGGCCGATTAAACACATTCCATTGTATATCTGATAATTACAATGCCTTCGACGAAGCGCATCCGTGCTTCCCTATAGGCGCGCACATCGTTCCGATAGGCTCAGTCGTTCCCGGGCAGAGGCCGGTTATATGTTTGCCATGAAAACCAAAAACGACAGCAATGGCAAACGATTTCGAAACCAGGACAGACCGTCAGTACTACATCGACTGGCTCAGGATTCTTCTTATTATAAGTGTATATCTCTTTCACGTAGGCATGATATTCAATACGTGGGATTGGCATGTAAAAAATGATGTACAGTACGGCGGGCTGCTCAGGCAGGTGATGATATTCCTGCATAACTGGCGGATGCCGCTTTTATTCATGATCTCCGGTGCAGGCACCTGGTACGCCCTGAAAAACATCTCTGCAGGCCGTTACCTTCTCGAGCGTGCAAGAAGGCTTCTTATACCCCTGGCAGCCGGCATCTTCATCCTTGTGCCTGTTCAGGTATATATTGAAAAGGCCGACCAGTACAGTTCCCTCTTTTCATTCTACCCGCATATGTTTGAAGGCATCTACCCCGGGGGCAACTTCAGCTGGCATCATCTCTGGTTCATCGCCTACCTCTTCGTCATAGCCCTTATCATATCACCTTTCCTGAATATCCTTCGCAGCAGCAGGTTCATGGCGCTTGTCGGAAACCTGGAACCTGTCCTGACAAGGCCTTTCGGACTCAATATGGTGATTATCCCCCTGTTAATCTCCCAGGTGATACTCCGCAATTACTTCGAACAGGAAACGCATGCACTTGTAAACGACTGGGCAACAATTACATATTACCTGATATTCTTCCTTGCCGGGTTCATACTGCTTCCCGTCAGGAGCATCGCAAGTGCGATGACTAAATACAGGAGACTTTACCTGTCTGAGACTGTACTGATGACAGTGATAATGCTTTTGTTCCAGAAGCATGTTGATTCAAGCAGGGCAGCCGAAGTTACATATGATGTGGCCGCACTGGTGATGAGCTGGACCTGCGCCGTGGCTGTCACAGGTTATGGAAGGAAGTATCTCGACCGCAACTCATCATTCAGGAAAACAGCCAACGAAGCCATATATCCGTTCTATCTCCTCCACCAGCCTGCCCTTGTGGTTACCGGGTACCTGGTGGTAAGGCTTGACCTGCCGGTAGTGCTGAAAGTCTCCCTTATTATGATCTCATCGCTGATCCTTATACTGTCAGTTTACAGGTTCCTGATAAGGCCATTCAATGTGACCCGGGTGCTGTTCGGAATGAAACCTCTATTCAAATCATCAACCAATAATCTTAATGTCATGAAAACAAATGAAGTAAAAAACGGAAAAATCAGCAGCAGCAAGACTGCATGCGCTGTAATGCTCTCACTGATCCTCGTATCAGTAACACTCTCAGCCAGGGCACAGGAAACAGTGCCTGAACGGACACTCCTCGGTCCTGATGTCAGGTATACCTCTGTATGGTCACCTGAAGTAAGGATCAGCTCAATCCAGGGAAAGATCGGCGCAACCATCGGCGGCTACACGGGTGTCATGATCGACCGGACATTCCTTCTTGGTATTACCGGAGCAGTGAACCTCACCCATCCGACAGTAAACTATGGTTACTTTGGCGGTATCGCACAGGCGGTAGCCTATCCTTCAAGGATGGTCCACATGAGCGCACAGCTGGTGGTTGCATACGGTTCGACGAAGGACTATGAAAATCCCAAAAACAGCCTGTTTGACAACTTCTGGAATATTTCGGGAGAAAGGTTTATGATGACTGAGCCCGGGGTGAACCTGGAAGTCAATCTTAGCCAGGGTATCGCACTGGTTGCCGGAGCAAGCTACCGGTTTGTAAGCGGCATAGATTCAGGCAATGAGTATGTTGATATAACCCATCTCACCAGCCAGGATATGAGCGGTGTCAATTTCAGCATCGGGCTTAAGATCACCAAAGCCGGTAAGAAATAACCGGAGTTCCAATACGTCACATAAAAAGGCCGGACTTTCCATCCGGCCTTTATTGTTGCCCCTTCAACTGGAATATTCCAGGCAGATTCTAATTGCACATTTACCGGGTAAGGCATTAATCACCCTCTTCCAGGCTGAACAGTTCATTGACTGGTTTGCCAAAAAACTCTGACAACTTCAGGGCAAGAACTGTTGACGGTACGTACTTCCCGAGCTCAATTGAATTGATGGCCTGCCTTGTCACACCTATCTCCCGGGCCAGCTCCTCCTGAGTGATATTCTTTATTGCCCGCTCAACCTTAAGACTGTTTTTCATGGCTCAGCGATTTTTTGGCTTTGTGAAGCATATAATAAAAACGGATAATGAAGATCACCAGGATGGTAAACATGTTGAATATCATCACATAGAGAAATTCATAGTCATAGAAAAACAGGAAACAGAACAGAAGAATCGCGTAATTGATATAGGTTGCCCATAGCAATGACTCAAGCCTGATTTTTGCAATAAATTCATCTTCTGATTTTTCCCTTGAGAAAGCCACCAACAGGGCACCGATTATGAATAGCACGCCCACAACCGTATTTGTGAGATTGTGATCAATAAAACCAAAACGGACAGTCTGGCTCGTGTCAAACAGAAATGACTTGTTATAAAATGTAAATACCCTGGCTTTAAGAAAGTTAAAAGTATGTTCGGCAATAATGACGTACATACCAAGCAAAGCCGACGGGATCAGGATTATCCAGCCAGGCTTTTTGAACTGATTCGGTAAAAGCAATTTCGTTTTCATAGCAACCGGTTTTAATATTTGCTACGAATGTAATGCATAAATTACATTTATGCAACTATAAGTTACTTTTTGTAATGCATTAGTGTCATTTATGTTTTGTCACAGCCACCCCGCCGTTGTCGGTCACAACAACGACGTACTGGGCATTGTCGACTGTCAGCCTGTAGACATCGGTATTTGAATTGATACTTGTAATCCTGCCTGAATACTGAGGTACGGCGGGTTCGCCTGCCGGCCTGTGCGATACCAGCAGGAATACTGCAACTGCTGCAGCAATGCCGGTGAGGACTCCTGAGATGTAGTTCAGCTTCTTCATGGTATTTTATTTGGATTATTGCCGTGTTACAGGGTCAAATTTCGTACAAAAAGTTCATTTTCTTCTGTTTCCCGGGAATGGAAAAGGAGAAAGACTTGACTTCTGCTGCTCTGCGGAATAACTTTGCTTGAATATGTTTGTTATAAGACTAAACGCCTCTCATGAGAAAATCCAGTCTCTTTCTGAAAACACTTGTTCTGGCAGTCTTCCCGGCAATTATGATCACGGAAGTATCTGCGCAGGACGAACCTATGGGACCGGGTCAGGCCCCTGTCCTCCCGGTGCCGGGATATGTCATCTACAGCAACGGTGACACAGTATGGGGCAAGCTTACCTGGGCCCTGAAGTATGTTGAGAACAACCCGGTAGAAATAAAATTCACCCCCGAGGGAGGCACAAAGCAGACACTTACCGCGTCTGATATTGCGGGCTTCGGCAACCAGCTTACCGCCTGGATCGGCGAAGATGACATGGCGGCGAGGATTCCCCTTCCCCCTGAAGATTATGTCAGCCTCCCCTCCTGGAAAAAGAAGGAACCTGTCTTTATGAACAGGCTGATAACGGGAAGGGTGACTGTCTATCTCAACAGGTCAAGCATCGGGACAAGCACCTCACGCATAGAGACAAGATCAAGGATAAACGGTATAGGCTTTACCTGGATTCCGGGTGAAGGGCTCAGCATCGGACCAACATACCGCACCGACTACCGGATCATCGAAGGCCGTTCAAGGTACTCCAGCTACTTCGTTGTGAAGGACAGCGGTGAGATGATTAAGGTCGAAAAGGAAACCTATGATCCGGTCCTTGAGCAGTTGTTCGGCGACTGCCCGGCAATGCAGGAGGAGTTCGTCAGGAATCCCGACCTGAAGAAGTTCAAAAACTTCATGATTCTGGCGGAGGTTTACAACCGGATATGTTCACAGTAAGGGACGCCGCCAGCCACTTATGCCATCACGGCAGCCATTATTTCTCCCCAAATAAGACCTTGCGGCCTGATGGGTGAAGGTCTTGATGCCTTTATCCCGGGCCTGATTCTGAACGGGGTTCTTTCAATATTGTAGTGGATATTCATGTCTTCCTCCGGGAACATATCCGCGTGTAGGTCTTCCCTGATCACCTGCTTCCTGATGGTTATTTCGGGTTCGTGCTTCCTGACGGTGATCTCCGGTTCGTACTCCCTCCCGATCAGCCTGCACAGCTTCGCCATGATGATCTCCATTTCCGGGTGGTTTACCTTTCCCCGCATCTTCATCAGGAGGCCAAGAATCTGCTCTGCCAGTCCCTCATCGGTGATCCGGAGGCTGAGTATTGAGTACTCCGGGTCTGAATAGAAATAAAAACCCGCCTCCTGCTTTATCGGTGCATTGAAACCGAGGATATCACTTCGCATAACGCGGATGTCATCCCTGATTGTCCTCTCCGAGACTGTGGCATACCTTCCCCTGTTCTCGGCGAGGGCTTCCGAGCACCTCTCCCGGAGCTCGTCAATAGACCACCTGCGTCGTCCACCGCTGAGGCACGAGTTGATTGTCTTGTATCTTATGAGGGCATTCAGGTTTGCCGGCATGATATTTCTTTTTTCATTGCAGATAGGCTGCAATGCCGTGGTCTTTCTTTACCCAAGTTTAAAATTAATAATTAATTCCACGAAACCATGAAGACAAAAGCGATCCGTTTCACAGCTTTCGGCAATGCCGCGATCGTCCAGGTCAGCAGCC
>JAKAXP010000163.1 GCA_021816545.1 Bacteroidota bacterium | reverse complement strand
GGAGATCAGGAACCATGCCACGGAGTGGAGCGCTGACTACACCTACAACAGGAGGACCAATGAGTTCACCCACAGGGATGAAAGAGGCGCCGGCATGGAGAAAGTCCGCTCATGGTTTAACCTTCAGACCTGAAAACGATGAAAGTAACTGAAGTAACCACAGATGCCAACAGGAGGGAATTCATTGAGTTCCCGAAAAGGCTTTACTGCGGAGATCCAAACTGGGTCTGCCCCCTTGACAGTGAAACCGAGGCTGTCTTTGATCCCAGACGCAATGCGGCCTTTACTCATGGCCAGGCAACCAGGTGGATCCTCTCGGACGACGACGGTAAAACTATCGGCAGGGTGGCAGCCTTCATTGACGAGATACGGTCAAAGGCAAACCGGCAGCCTACGGGAGGATTGGGATTCTTCGAGGTCATCGAGTCGCGCGATGCGGCATTCATGCTCTTTGACACAGCAAAGGAGTGGCTTGCCGAACGGGGTATGAAAGCCATGGACGGCCCGATAAACTTCGGTGAAAATGACAACTACTGGGGATTGCTGGCAGAGGGCTTCGTGCAGCCCGGCTTCGGAATGCCATACAACAAGCAGTACTATAAGGAGTACTTCACGGCGTACGGTTTCCGGACATATTTTGAGCAGTACAGCTATCATAAGGATGTCGCCTCAGTGGAGGTCTTTCCCGAACGGTTCAGGAAGATAGCCGAGTGGATTTCAAAGAGGCCGGGGTACACCTATCGCCATTTTGTGCTGTCGCAGAGTGATAAGTTCGCCGCTGACATGGTGGAGATATACAACGCCACATGGGCTGTATTCAAGGAGGATTTCACCCCGCTGGATCCGGCAAGGATACAGAATACACTGGACCAGGCTAAGGCATTCATCGATCCTGAACTGGTCTGGTTTGCTTATCACAATGACCGGCCTGTGGCATTCTTCGTGATCTTTCCCGACCTGAACCAGATATTACGCCATTTCGACGGCCGCCTTACACTATGGAACAAAATCCGGTTCCTTTGGTACAAGGCAACACATGAGATGACCCGCGCCAGGGCACTGGTGGCAGGGGTACACCCCTCATACCAGAACAGCGGGATCGAATCTGCAATATTCCTGGAACTATTCAGGGTCTTCAGAAAGAAAAGATACTACAGGGAGCTTGAACTCTCATGGGTGGGCGATTTCAACCCGAAGATGATATCTATCTACGAAGCCCTGGGTGCACAGAAGGCCAAGACCCACCTTACCCTCAGGTACATGATTGATGATACCCTCCCGTTCAGAATGTACAAGGATGAGATGGAGGAAAACAAAGCTGCCAGGGAGGCAAAACTGAAGAATTGAAATTTTTTTGATACACCTTTTGTATTTTCTTTATTGTTCATTATCTTTGCACTCCCTTGAAAAAGGGATTTTTGAACAGTAATAAATTATATCAGAGATGAAAGAAGGTATACATCCGAACAATTACAGGCTGGTTGTATTTCAGGATATGTCAAACGGATTCGCCTTTATGACACGGTCAACGGCTGCATCACGTGATACCATCAAGTGGGAGGACGGCAAAGAGTATCCGCTCATCAAGCTTGAGATTTCAAACACATCGCATCCGTTCTATACGGGCAAAATGAAACTCGTAGACACCGCGGGCAGGGTTGACAAGTTCATGAACCGTTACAAGGATCATCTCGGCAAGAAGTCGAAGTAATTGAAAATCACATGATAGCAAGCTGCCTTAAACAAGGCGGCTTTTTTTTTGTTTGAGTGTGATATCTGCCGGCACGGTGCCGCGGTCAGAGTCACAGATAAAGTATTATTGAGTAAATTTGCATACTTTTACCCGATATGGAAAAGAAGGTTTCAGGAAAGTGGGACAGGATTGGTTTGCATGAGCTGATAGACGAGGGGAGGGAGATAATCCCGATTCTTTCTGACGCTGATGACCAGGAGCTTGAGGATGTAAAGATACCGGGCAGTGTGCCGCTGTTGCCGCTGCGCAACACTGTCCTGTTTCCGGGCGTGGTGATACCGATAGCTGTAGGACGCTCAAAATCGGTTCAGCTGGTGCGTGACGCCTACCGCGGTGACAAGTTGGTGGCCGCTGTTGCCCAGCTTGATGCAGAGGTTGATGACCCGGGCATACGAGACCTAAACGTCGTTGGCACTCTTGGCCAGGTTGTCAAGCTCCTCGAGATGCCCGACGGTACCACAACTGCCATCATCCAGGGACGGAAGAGGGTGGCAATAGAGAGCATCCTTCAGACCGAACCGTACATGACCGCCCGGGTCAAGGCAATGCCTGAACCAAGAGGGGTGGAGGATGAGAAGGATTTCGAGGTGATAATCGGATCACTCAAGGACCTCTCGGTAAAGATCGTCAAGCTCAACCCGAACATCAGTCCTGAGGCAACCTTCGCCGTAAGGAATATAGAGAACAGCACATATCTGATAAATTATATCAGCGCCAACACCGAGATCAACGTCAATGACAAGCAGAAGCTACTTGAGGCGACGACAATCAGGGAGCGCGGACTCAGGCTGCTTGAACACCTGGTCCGCGAGATACAGTTGCTGGAGCTGAAGAACGAGCTGCAGTCGAAGGTCAAGTTCGAGATTGACCAGCAGCAGCGTGAGTTCCTCCTTCACCAGCAGATGAAGACGATTCAGAATGAGCTGGGAGGCAATCCCGTGGAGAAGGAGGTTGAGGAGTTTCGCGCCAGGGGCGCGAAGAAAGCATGGGGTGAGGACGTGGCTAAGGTATTCAGCCGGGAGCTCGACAAGCTCTCCCGCCTGAATCCGGCTGCAGCCGAATATTCCGTTCAGGTGAACTATATACAGACCCTGCTTGAGCTGCCATGGAACGAGTATACGACTGATAATCTTGATCTTAACAATGCGCAGACCGTGCTGGATGATGACCATTACGGGCTTGAAGAGGTGAAGGAGAGAATACTGGAACACCTGGCTGTACTCAAGCTGAAGGGTGATCTGAAGTCGCCCATACTTTGCCTGTACGGTCCTCCCGGAGTGGGCAAGACCTCACTGGGCAAGTCTGTTGCCAGGGCCCTGGGGCGCAAGTATGCACGCATGTCGCTTGGAGGCTTGCATGACGAGGCCGAGATAAGGGGCCACCGCAAGACATATATTGGAGCCATGCCGGGAAGGGTGGTGCAGAATATAAGGAGGGCCGGCTCTTCTAACCCGGTATTTATCCTTGATGAGATTGACAAGGTGGGGCAGGATTTCAGGGGAGACCCCTCCTCGGCATTGCTTGAGGTGCTTGACCCGGAGCAGAACACCCATTTTTATGACAACTTCCTGGAGCTGGAATTTGACCTTTCAAAAGTGCTGTTTATAGCCACGGCCAACACCCTGTCTACAGTCAGCCCTGCTCTCCGTGACAGGATGGAGCTGATAGAAATATCAGGCTACCTGGTTGAGGAGAAGCGCGAGATTGCCGTCAGGCATCTCATACCAAAGCAGCTTGAGGCACACGGAGTTTTCCCGGATCAGTTCACACTCAGCCGAGAGGTGATAGAGGAGGTGATACAGAAATATACCCGTGAGTCAGGCGTCAGGGAGCTTGACAAGAGGATTGCCAAGCTTGTCAGGTTCAGGGCACGGGAAATTGCCTTCGAAAGGAAGCCTGAGCCGGAGGTGACGTCTGCAATGGTTGAGGAGATACTCGGCCCGCCGAAATATCTCAAAGACATCTATGACGGCAATGACCAGGCTGGTGTTGTCACCGGCCTCGCATGGACCGCTACCGGAGGTGAGATACTCTTCGTTGAGACGAGCCTGAGCCGGGGTAAGGGCAACCTGACACTCACCGGCAATCTTGGCGATGTCATGAAGGAATCGGCTGTTATCGCCCTTGAATATCTCAAAGCCCATGCCTCACTCCTGGAACTGCCGGAAACATTTGCGGAGAAATGGAATATCCACATACACGTACCTGAAGGTGCTATTCCCAAGGACGGTCCTTCGGCCGGGATAACTATGGCTGTGTCGGTGGCTTCGGCCTTCACCCAGAGAAAGGTGAAGAAGTATGTAGCCATGACCGGGGAGATAACCCTCAGGGGGAAGGTGCTCCCGGTAGGGGGTATCAAGGAGAAGATACTTGCCGCCAAACGTGCAGGGATAAAGGAGATCGTCCTTTCAGAACAGAACAGGAAGGATGTGGAGGAGATCAACGAGAAATACGTCAGGGGGCTGAAATTCCGTTATGTATCAACAATCATGGATGTGCTTGACCATGTGCTGCTTCAGCAGAAGGTGGCAAATCCGCGTACTATAGAGTTTGACTAACCGGAGGACCAGGTCATGGATAAAGTTGCCGTTTTCCCGGGTTCATTCGACCCGTTCACAGTGGGCCATGAATCAATTGTAAAGAGGGCGCTTGCCCTTTTTGACAGGGTTATTATCGCCGTTGGCGAGAATGCCGAGAAGAAGAACCTCTTCAGCATCACCATGAGGATGAAGATGATTTCGAAGGTCTTTGAGGGGGAGGGCAGGGTGGAGGTCACCCGTTACAGCGGCCTTACAGTGGAGTTCTGCCGCAAACACGGAGCCCGTTATATCCTGCGCGGGCTGCGCACTGCAGCTGACTTCGAATATGAAAGGGCAATGGGTCACATGAACTGGAAGATGGCGCCTGAGATTGATACGGTATTCCTTCTCACAAGCACGGAACACACTCCCGTCAACTCCACAATAGTACGTGACATCATCAAGAACGGAGGAGACGCCTCGATGTTCGTCCCTTCATCAATAATTATTTCTGATTACCTCGGGAAATAGCTGTCAGTGCTGAGTGATGAATATGGTACGGCTACCCGCATACCAGGCTACGTCTTATTATTTGGCACTTTGATTTTTTCCCGGGGATGCCTGCCTGGAGAGGTATGTGCTATTTCACCCTGAGGGTGTAATTCAGCAAGTCAAGAAGCGACTGGAATGTATTTGACTTGATCCGGGCTATCTCGTCCGGTGCAAGCCATTCGGCATGTGTGATCCCCTCCGATGCCTGGGGGTCAGTGATCATCTCTCCACGGTAGTTCATCCTGAACCACCATGTCTTCTTCATATGCGGCTTGTTGTCAAAAAGATACGTATGATAACTTGGGGGAAGTATTCCCTCAATGAAATGACCGTGGATGTTGCACTCCTCTGTCACCTCCCTGACGGCGCATTCTTCAGGAGTCTCGCCCGCTTCCATGTGTCCCTTCGGGAGATCCCACCTGCCGTACCTCATGATGAACAGGTACCTTCCTGACGGGTGCTTCACGAGGCCTCCGGCAGCTTCAATAACCACGAACCAGGAAGAAAAGATTTTCCAAAGGTTGTT
>JAKAXP010000162.1 GCA_021816545.1 Bacteroidota bacterium | reverse complement strand
TCTTGTAGGGCCAGTATTTTTCATCAGGTACCCCGCACAGGGTTAGCGCTCCCATTGTCTCGCGCAGCCATGCTCCTGTGTCACCCGTAACCTGCATCAGGTTGCGGGTGGTCTTATAGAGGAAGAGCCGTGAGGCATCAATGTGCCTGCCAAATGCACGTTTCTCAAAGTACTCCACAATACCTGCGGCAGCATGCGCAGTACAGGCACCTAGTTCCAGCTGGTTTTCGACGGGACTGCACCATTCTCTCAGATCAATTTGTCCCGCGGTCTTTCGGTCCTGCAGTCTTGCAGTCAATGAGGGCAGCTTCAGCTTCCGGCTGAACGATGTCACCTGTTTACTGGCGGGGGTGTAATCGCGAAGGTCGGGATGCGGTGCAAGCCAGCCTGTACCCACCCTGTGAGGAACACCCGTGACCCAGATCTTCCGGTTAAGGATCCTGTTCTTCATGGCTTAACCTCCCTTAATGATGTGCCGGCCTGGGTCAGAATGATCTCAAACAGCCTGAATGGCTGCTGTGGAACCTGCTGTCCGACTGAACCGGGCGGTGTGCCTGAAAAATTCTGTGCAGCATAGGCGCTCTTGGAAAGTATGTCAGCAAAGGCGGCCATGCTCTCAGGCAACTGGGAATCAGTTGCCACTCCGTATGACTCAAGAGCGCTGTTGCTGAATGTCATCTTCAGCTCGCTGGCTCCGAGACCAGGTTTGAGCCTGATGAACTGTGGCGAGGATAGGTCAGGAAGATACACCACCGTGGTCTTTACCTTGTTTTCCTCCTGTGCCAGGTATTCTACAAGGAGGTAAGGCTTGAGAGTGTAACAGCGGAGACCTGTTTCCTTCGTCAGCTCCGCATCAGAGTAGATCTTCACGGCGGAACACCCTGCGAACAGGGTTGATGCCACGAAGATTGCTGCAGGAACAATCAACTTTTCCATAAACTGTAATGTTTGTCAGACATTACTAATTTAGGAAATTCTGAAATACGTGTCAAATATTTATGGCTTTTGCTCCTGGCCGGGAGGCCGGCTAAGTGAACTTTTTGCAATCCTCCGGTTGGTCAGTCACATCCGACGAAGTGCCTAACAAGCTGAAGGTCTTTTAAATAAAGTATGAGCCGATCATTTGTTCACGGCTCTGTATAATTTCAACTCTTCCCCAATGATTTGGCTGCCGTCAGTAAGCAGCTTTGATTGCCAAATATAGAGAAAAAATTGATTTATGCTCATCTGTTTTTTTGCCCGGGTCAGTCTTCCGTGTAGTATTTCCCGGCACCCTCCTTCGCCTCCTTACCGTACGAGGTGTGACCATAATACTTGTAACCGTAATTGTACCCGTAATTGTATCCCATAGTATACCCGTACCGGAGACCATAGCCGTAGTAACCTGACATTGAGATGTCATTTACCACGATACCTGGATTCTTTATCTCATGACCCCGGTATATTTCGTCAATCAGACCCAGGGTGTTCCTGGAGGTATATCGTTGCCTCACGACAAAAAGCGTTACGTCGGTAAGGCGCGATAAAAGGAGTGCATCTGTCACAACCGCAACGGGTGGTGTGTCAATGATTATATAATCAAATTGTTTCCTTGCCTCCTCCAGAAAATCGGACATGTTCCTGCGTTCAATCAGCTCTGCGGGATTGGGAGGCACAGGCCCGGAAGAAGCGAACCACAGATTTTCAATCTGGCTCTTCTGTATGGTTTTTTCATATGCAGAATTGCCGCTGAGAAAAGTACTCATCCCTAATGAGTTGTCGAGTCCCAGTATCCTGTGGATCCTTGGTTTGCGCAAGTCAAGTCCCACCAAAAGGGTCTTGCGTCCCAGCAGCGAAATGATAGCTGCCAGGTTCACTGCAACGAAGGTTTTACCTTCTCCGCTGATGGTAGAGGTGACAGAGATGACCACGGGCTTGTCATCAGGGACAAGGTACCTGAGTGAAGTCCTTATGCTCCGGAAACTCTCAGATAGCGTGCTGCCCGGCTTCTCCACCACGGGCACCTCAGTTCCATATGAACTGTGGCTGATAAATCCCAGGATAGGAACTTTGGTTATCTTTTCTATATCCTTTTTATCGATCACCTTGTTGTTCAGAAGATCAATTATGATTACTGCAATTGCAGGCAGCAGCAGCCCAAGTATCAGCGCCATCATGTAATTCTGCCTTGATTTTGGCTTTATCCTGATTGCATTATATGGCTCGGCTGTATCAATGATTTTGTTGACAGCAATGTTTGACGCCTTGGCGATGCCGGCTTCGGCTCGTTTTTCAAGCAGAAAGTTGTAAACGGTGCTGTTAAGGTCGAAGTCGCGCTGAATGCTCACCATTTTTCGCTCAGTACCCGGCAGCCTTCCAAGCTCCTCATTGACCTGCGCAATACGGCCATCCACATCTCTCATTGAGATCTTCAGCTGGTTGATGCTGTTGATCACATTTTCCTGCAATGCATTTCTCGCCTCCTCAACCTTTCCGGTGATGAGGCTTGCCGCAGGCTGGTTGTCCCTTATAGTGAACCCGAGCTGCTTCTGCTGCAGTTGCAGTGTGGAGAGCCCCTCCACCAGCCTGACAAGCATAGGGTCATCTATCCCCATGACACTTGGGGAGACTATCAGGCCGGTTTCATTGCGTGAAGTAAGGTACTCCTTAAGGTATTCGTAATACTGCATCTGCAGATTTAGCGAGTTTTTCTCCATTTCATATCTTTCCAGACGCTGCAGTACCAGGTTTCCTTCTGTGGTCAGATCGACAAAACGGTTATCCATCCGGAAGTTTTCCATTTTGTTTTCCGCAAGCCTGAGTGAGTCGGAAATAAGATTCAACTGCCCGTCAATAAACCTCAGCGTCTGCTCGGCGGCCTGGTTCTTCCACTCAAGACCCAGCTCAAGATAACTGGCCATCAGTGAGTCAAGATAGTCAGCTTCCTGTTCCGGAACTGCACCAGTGACAGAGAGGGTGACCAGCGTAGCTTCCTCTTCCACCGGGGTTACCGAGAGCTTTGAACGATAAGCATTGGCCAGAGTGGCAGGCCTTGTAAAATAAAAGTAGTACCTGTTTGATCCTCCTTCATCGTAAGCAGGAACATCCTTATGCCTCGGATAAATGTAGAAGTCGAAGCCGAACTTCGAAAAATGTTCACCGAAGGAATGCTCTCCTTCATAGTCCTGGGATTCTACTGAAAGCATGTATTTTTCGGGTGAGACAATCTTGATATCAACTCTCACTCCGGCAGGCTGGCTATTAACATCTTCTGCATAGACAACGAACGGTGATTTCCTGTACAGCCGGCTCTCGGCAATTCCTCTCCTGCCGATTGCAACATAAACGGTATGGAAGTCGGGCAGCTTGTACATCACCTTGTGATTCAGGTCAAAAGATTTGAGTATGCCTATTTCGTTCTGAATACTCTGCCTGGAGGAATATATGTCGCCGCCAGGCATTATACGGTCCATCCCGCCGAATTCACCATATTCCTGGTCCTTGATCAGAAGCGTGCTCTGGACAGTGAACAGTTCTTCGCCCCACCGGTTTACACCGTAGGCAACTGCAAGGGCGATGAACATTGCAATTCCGAACCAGTACCAGTTGCTGATGAAAAGGGACAAATATCTGCGAAAATCCAGGTTCTCGCTTTCGGCAGTATAGAAGTTGTACCCGTCTTTTTCCATCACGATGAAGCTTTATCTGTTAAGCCTGTCGCATTTTGCGACTGGTATTGTTAAAAACCCGTATTCTGCCTTCGTCATTTATCCTGAATTATTTAAAATAGTTTATCAGCAGGAGAGTGGTTGAGACGGTGCTGGTGATGGCAGTGATAAGGAAGGAGAGCGTAGGCAGGTTGACGCTGAAAACCTTCTTTGGATTGGGCTGCACAATCACCACATCATTTGGTGTGATGAAGTATGCGGGCGAAGATAGCAGGCTCTTGTCCTGCAGGTCAATGCTGTAGGTGACAGTCTGGTCACCCTTCGGGCGGATGACAAGTATCTTCTCCTTGGTGCCGGTTTCGGAGATGCCGCCAGCGCGGCCGATGGCCTCAAGTACTGTAAGCTGGTCATTGTAGTTGACGTAACTGCCGGGTGCCCTTACCTCGCCAAGAACGGTGAATTTGTAGCTCATCAGGCGGACCTCGACATATGCATGACGGAATAAGGAGTCGATCTTCTGCTGGAAGAGATCCCTGATTTCATAAATTGTCATTCCCGCCACGGGGAGATCTCCTGCAAGCGGAAGGGTTACAAATCCCTGCGGGTCAACACTGTAACCCGTAAGGTATGCTGAGCCTTCATTGGCGATATAGTTGGCATTTGCCGAGGAGCGGTCGCTGAGCACTTCAGTGAGGGTTCCCTCAGGTGTCTGAGCCTTGACACTTACATAGAGAACATCCCTTGGCTGTACCTTATAGTCTGGTACATCCATAGGGAAGTAATTTTCCCCGCCAAGCTCATAAAGGTTGCTTAGGTATGAGAGTTCCTTCTGGGTGGAGCATCCTGCCATAAGGAGAATCAGTGCAAATAGAGGGATTTGTTTTTTCATTTTGGTCTGTTTGGGTCTTGCGGTCTTGCAGTCTTGCAGTCTTGCGGTCATAGTTTCTGCCGGGCCCGGTTGCTGTTTGCCGACGGGAGAACGGCGTATTAAATATCCTGTTTTTTTTCGAGTTTACGTATAGCGTTTGTCTTAATATCTACAGTAAGGTTCATGCCTGGCTGAATGATACGTATCACCACCTTGTGCTTCCGGCCGACACGGATCAGTTCGCCGCGGAGGCCGGTGAGGCTGCCAACGGTTACTTCAACCATGTCACCCTTCTCATACACGTCGGCGCTTACCTCCACCTCGGCGTCGCTGCCACAGAGGATGCGGAGGTTGTTGATCTGCGTCTCAGGTATTGGAACAGGTTTACCCTGGATCATTATGAACTTTACAACGCCGTCTATCTTGCGGACGATAAAATATTCACGCGGAATGATTTTAACAAAGACATACGAGCTGATCAGCGGTTTTTCAATCACCTTTTTGCGGTCAGTCCACTGCCTGAGGGTTTTCTGGAGGGGGAGGAATGTTTCTATCCCAAGGTCCATAATACGGTCACTGACCCGTTTCTCTGCCCTGGAGTTTGTATAAACGGCATACCAGGCCTTCTCAGGCTTCTTCAGTTCCTTTAGCGGCTGTGGTGTGGCAGTGGCCGGCGAACCGGCGGCCGGAGAAATGACAGCGGCCGGAGAAGTGGCGGCCGGCGGCGGTGAGGCAGCAGCTTGAGAAGTAGCGGCCGGCGGCGGTGTTTTAGCCGGCTGTGACTGGGTTTCTTCCATGGTCCTTTCGATCAGTATGCAAAAATAATAAATTATTAAGGCAGTAG
>JAKAXP010000161.1 GCA_021816545.1 Bacteroidota bacterium | reverse complement strand
CGGCGTGGAGAATGACCCGAAGGCATGGATCGTCCGCGAAAATGCTGACCGCCTCAGCCCTACCCCCTATGCTGATTATCCCAATCCCGATGCAAAGCCTCTGACTCTGTATCTTACACCAGGTGCCCCCGGAACGGGAGGACTTGTACCCGAGAAACCGGGCAAGCAAGGCACCGAGACGCTGGTCGACAACTTCTCATTCAACGGCTCCACGCTGGCGCAGGCTGAGTATACAAACCACCGCCTGCTCTATCTGACACCCGTTCTGTCGGAGCCGGCACATATTTCCGGTGTTGTTACCGTAAAGATCAGGGCTGCTTCGAGCAAGCCGGCTGTCAACCTTTCGGTCTGGCTGGTAGCCCTCCCGTGGACTGCCTCCCGCCAGATGATTTTCACGGATAATATTATCACCCGCGGATGGGCAGACCTGCAGAACTACCGCTCAATGTCGGAAAGTGAGCCGCTGGTTCCGGGTAGGTTCTATGAGATGAGCTTCGACCTCGAGCCCGATGACCACATCATTCCTGCCGGGAAACAGATCGGACTGTTGATCTTTTCGAGCGACAAGGAATTTACTCTCCAACCGATGCCGGGAACAGAACTGACAGTTGACCTGGACGGCACCGAGTTAACAATACCGGTGGTTGGGGGTACGCTTAAATAAGCGTCCCGGATCCCTTCCAATGTTTTCACAAGTCCCCTTGCAGCGTTAAGGGGACTTTTTTCGTATCAGGTGTATCCAACATGAAATCCACGGAACAAAATCTTACAAAGATCTCAATGAAGAATACGAAAATAAAAGGCCATTGTCTGCTGATTGTTATAATCACTTTCGCATTGGCATCCTGCGTTAAGGATGAGATTATTATCGATCCGGATCATCTGCTGATCGGAAACTGGACCTATTCTGATTACAATGACGGTGCATTGTTTTTTGAGAGGAGTAATGGTTTCGTTGATGATCACTGTTATAAGTTTAACCTTCAGGGTTCGATGACCGAAAGGAAAAATTCAGGATGGTGCGGTACTCCGCCGATTTCTTATGAGGATTTCCCGGGTACCTGGGCGGTAATAAATGATACACTGATTGAGGTTTCTGTCGGTTACTGGGGAGGGACAGATAGCTATATCCTTGACTATAAATTCCTGGGACAGAATTTACTGGAGTTAAAATACATCCGACAGGAATGACTTCAATTCCGGTCCGGGAAAATAAAAGAGAGATCGTACCTGATTTCTTTCGGATATCTTGCAGCGTTAAGGGGACTTTTTTCGTATTAGGTGATATAAGATCTGAATTCCGTAGAAACATTACTTCAAAAAAATCAATATGAAAAATGCAGTATTTATAATTATGTCTCTCCTGGCTGTTACCGGATTGTCATCATGTTCAAAGGATTCCGGACAGGACCCCGATCTTACTCCAAAAACTCTTGAGCTTACTGCCAAAGCCGCAGAAGTCATTGAGTATGGAAATGATTTTGGTATTGAACTTTTCACAAGGGTTGCCACGGTTGAAGACAAGAACTTCATGCTCTCTCCTCTGAGCGCCAGCGCAGCCCTTACCATGCTGCTTAACGGCTGCGACGGAGACACGTATGACCAGCTGAGAGGAACGCTGAAATATCCTGAAACGATGACAATCAGCGAGATCAACGATGTCTATAAAAGTCTCGTCAGCCAGCTGCTGGATATCGATCCGAAGGTCAAACTGGCCCTGGCAAATGCAATATTCTACAGGCAGGGCTTCAGTGTCAAGAATCCTTTCCTCAGCACCATGGATACTGATTTTGATGCAGAAATCGCCGGCCTTGATTTCTCACTGCCTTCTGCCCTGGCAACAATCAACAAATGGGCCAGCGACAACACAAACGGCAAAATCCCGAAAGTGCTGAATGAGATATCACCCGACGCGGTTATGTTTATAATGAATGCCCTTTATTTCAAGGGCGACTGGAGCTATCAGTTCAACAAGGACCTGACGTCTGACAGACCGTTTTACACCGGCGGGTCCGGCTCTGTAAATGTGAGCACCATGAAGGGAGATGTTGGTTCCAGGGTTACCTCCGGAACCGGCTACAGGGCAATTGAAATGCCCTACGGGCAGACCAATTTTACTATGGTGGTCATTGTACCGGAGGGAACACTTGCTGAATTCAATGCATCATTTGACGCAGAGAAGTGGAACACTCTCACCTCGGCTCTTGACAACCTGGAGAAATACGGTGAGCTGACCGTTTACATGCCGAAATTCAAATTTTCGTACGAAAAGTACCTGAATGACCAGTTGCAGGGCATGGGTATGCTGGATGCGTTCAATCCTTCTCTGGCTGACCTTTCAGGAATCTCGGACGCCTCGATCTTCGTAAGCTTCGTAAAGCAGAACACATTCGTGGAGGTTGACGAGAAGGGAACTGAAGCTGCTGCAGTAACTACAATCGGAGTTGAAGTCACAAGTTACCCGCCTCAACCACGTGAATTTGTGATTGACAAACCGTTTGTCTTTGCAATACGTGAACGGACCACGAACACCCTCCTTTTCATCGGGCAGGTTGCGAATCCGCTTAATTAATGATCCATATAACCGGCAAAAAGAATTCTCCTGTTTCCAAAGTGCCGAAAAATAAAACGAACATGAAAAACCTCATCAAGTCTGCAACTTTTCTGATTGTCATGATGGCAGCTCTGACAGCCTGCCAGGACAGAACAACAGAACTGATCACCTACGAAGCCAATGTGCCTGTTTACATGCCGTTCAATGAGTTCAGGGCAAGCTTTGAAAAGAGTGCTCCCATTGAAATATCGCACCCCGGGAAAATGTACTTCAAGGACGGCTATCTCTTTGTAAATGAGTATGGCAAAGGGATACACGTTATTGACAACAGAAACCCGGCTAATCCCCAAAAGGTGGCTTTTTATGAAATCCTTGGGAATGTTGACATGGCAATAAAGGGAAACGTCCTGTTCGCCGACAGCTATATCGATCTTCTTGCGATTGATATAACTGACATCAATAATCCGGTTGAAATTGACCGTATTAAGAATGTGTTTCCGGAGATAGTCCCGGAAGGTGAATTATGGTATCCATACGCAATGGTTGACAAATCGAAGGGTGTCATAGTGGGCTGGGAAGTAAAGAAGATCACAGAAGAGGTAGAGAAATACTACCAGGGGGGAATGCTGTTCCGCGGGAATATGGAATTTGTCATGAATGCTGATGCGGCCAAGGCCACAAACGGCGGCTGGACAGGTGGCGGCGGCACCGGAGGCTCCATGGCCCGGTTCATGCTGAACGACAATTACCTGTACGTAATAGCAGTTCCTGTCAGGTTAAAAACAGTTGATATAACAACTGCATCAGACATGGCAGTCGTTGACAGCATCGACGTACCCCGCAACATGGAGACCCTTTTCCGCCTCCAGAATAACCTGTTCATCGGTACCACCACGGGGATGCTTATCTTCGACCTTGTCAACCCCAAAAAGCCTGTCCAGATATCATCATATGATCATATCACAGCATGTGACCCTGTAGTTGTGGACGGTCAGTATGCATATGTCACCCTTCGTTCAGGCAACATGTGCAACAACATGCAAAATCTCCTGGAAGTGATAGATATTTCCTCAATCAGAAATCCATACCTGGTAAAGTCATACCCGATGTTCAACCCTCACGGGCTGGGTACAGACGGTAACCTCCTGTTTGTCTGTGACGGATCAGCAGGACTGAAGATTTACAACAAATCAAATCCTCTGGCAATAATAACCAGTCAGGTCGCCCACTATCCTGACTTTGACACATATGATGTCATTCCGATGGACGGAATCCTTATGCTGGTTGGCAATGGAGGCATTTACCAGTATGACTACAACGACCCGGAAAACATAATCCAGATAAGCCATATCACGATCAAGGAAGAATAGAAATATGTCAAGACTAACTGCTATTGCGGTTTGTGTCCTGCTGACACTCACCGCAACAGGCCAGCACCGGAAATATACTGTTGTGCTTAACGATGGGTCCCGGATTTCGGGAACCATCGTTGGCGATTCTACTGACTTTCTTGATCTGAAGATAACCTCTCCACAGGTCATCAGGATAGGCAGGTCACAGGTATCATCCGTTGAGGCATTTAGGTATCCGGTTAAGAAGAACCTTAATACTTCAGGCTACTATGTAAGATTTTCTGCCGGTTTCCTCTCGGGCAAGAACGAAAGCGGCAACCAGGGCAGTCTCAGCTTCCATCTTTCAAACGGGTACCAGTTCAAAAACGGCATTGCAGTTGGCATAGGTTCGGGGATGGAAGAAGTGGGATTGGTGCTGGTGCCTCTTTATGCGGATTTAAGATTCACCCCTTTTGATTCGGAGGTCTCGCCATATTTATGGATGAAAACCGGTTACGGGTTTGCAGTCACTGACGAGGAAACATATTACGTGTATGACGCTGCATCAAACAGTAAACAGGAGGGTGGGTTCCTCTTCAATGCCGGGGCAGGCATCTCGATGTTTACATGGAAGAGGACTGCTGTTAATGTGGGCCTTGGTTACCGGTATCAGAAGATTACGCTGAATGAGGATCTCTACTGGTGGGGAGGAAGTACGGTCAGGCAGACCGTAACCCAGTATTACAGGCTGGAGTTCCACCTTGGTTTTGTCTTTATGTAACAGAATAAATATGAATCTGTCAACCATAATATCGTCTGAATTGAGTTATTTCGGGGAAACTTGACTCCTGGCGGTATAATGGGTAATGGAACCATAAAAGGTCATGAATACTCTGATTCGGATCTTGTCAAAAGATGTGCCGAAGGCGATATACGCTCACAGGAATTCCTTTACAGGCGCTATTTCTCCTTTGCCATGTCAATATGTATCAGGTATACCCGGGATGAAGGTGAGGCCATGGAAGTAGTGAATGACAGCTATATGAAGGTACTTGACAGTCTCCAGGAATACGACCATTCCAGGCCGTTCAGGAGCTGGTATGGTAAAATCCTGGTGAATACCGCCATTGATTCTTACCGTAAGAACCTGAAAAACAACGATTACGTTTCAATTGATTCGATAAATGAAACAGGTGAAAGTGATCCTGAAATCGAAACAGAACTTTCTGCCAACGATATCCTGACATTGTACAGTTATCTCCCGGCAAATTACAGGATGACGTTCAACCTCTTCGAGATAGAAGGTTATTCGCACGAGGAGATAGCTCAGATATTGGGGGTAACAGCTTCCACCTCAAGGGCCAATCTTGCAAGGGCCAAGAAGTTGCTGCGCGAACTTTATATCAGTCATATAATTTCGGTCCGGAAGAGTCATGAATAAGTTTGATGACATATTCAGCCGTAAGGTAAAGGAGGCATTTGACAACTATGATGCCGAT
>JAKAXP010000160.1 GCA_021816545.1 Bacteroidota bacterium | reverse complement strand
CAGTTTTGACAGTTCGGAGGATATAATATCCAAACTTAAATGGGCTGGTTATGACATCACTTACGACATGAAATCATTCATGGCATCTGAGGCAAGCCGCATAGCGGGTTTAATGTCAGACGGAGACATGCCCAGGATATTTGAGGGGAGGGATCCGCAGTATCTCGCATCGGCAACAGCCAAGGCAATAAAAGTGCTGTCACGAAATCCCAAAGGATTCGTTCTTATGGTTGAAGGTTCTGAAACAGATGATGCCGGGCACAGCAACAGCACCTCAATGGTGACAGAGGAGGTTCTTGACCTTGACAGGGCCGTTGCCGTTGCACGGGAATTTGCTGAAAAGGACGGTAAAACGCTCATTGTGGTCACTGCTGATCATGAAACAGGTGGAATGAGCATCACCGGAGGCAGCAATGAAAAGCGGGAAGTAACGGCTGCCTTCAGTTTTACAGGGCATTCGGGAGTAATGGTGCCGGTCTTTGCATACGGGCCGGGAGCAATTGAATTCACGGGAGTACAGGAGAACACGGAAATTTTCCATGATATGTTCAGACTGCTTTTCCCGGACAAAAAACGAAAATGAACAGGAAAGAAACTGACGATACCGGACGCAAACTGCCCCTTGTTGAAGAGTTCTATTCAGTGCAGGGTGAGGGGTGCAACACAGGAAGGGCAGCTTATTTTATAAGGGTGGGCGGATGCGATGTCTGCTGCAGCTGGTGTGATACGAAATATTCATGGAATGCAGAGCTCCATCCTCTGGTTGATATAGAAACCATTGCATCAAATGTGGTATCCGCTGGTGCTGATTCAGTGGTAGTAACAGGAGGTGAGCCACTTATGTGGAACATGGGGCCGCTGTGTGACCTGCTTAAGTCAAAGGGGATAGAGACATTTCTGGAAACATCTGGAGCATATCCGCTGACCGGAATATGGGACTGGATAACCCTGTCTCCGAAGAAGAACTCACCTCCGCTGCCCGGCATCTGGGAAATGGCGAACGAGCTTAAGGTGGTCATACAGGATGGCACTGATTTTGATGAGGCTGAAAGATACAGCCATAAAGTGGGACCCGGCTGCCACCTGCTGCTGCAACCTGAATGGAGCAGGTACAGGGAGATGATATCCGAGATAACTGAATATGTGAAGAGGAATACAAAGTGGAGGGTCTCGCTGCAGGCACACAAATTCATGCATATTCCCTGAATGAACGCAAGAAGATCAATAATTGCCTTCATGCTGCTGGTCCTGACTCAGTACACTGTCACAGGCCAGAATTTCCATACACGCTCAAACAGGGCGCTCAAATATTATGACCAGGGTAAAAGGGATTATGACCTTCTTTATTATGACCGGGCAGAGGCCAGCCTGAAACAGGCCATTGCAGAGGACAGCAGGTTCTATGAGGCTCACCTTGTTCTGGGTCAGCTTTATTCAGATACAGGTGACTGGGAGAAGGCGGTGACGCATTACCGTGCTGCAGTTGCAATTGATTCATTGTTTTTTATTCCGGCCCTCTACAGCCTTGGCAGGGCAGAACTCCGTACCGGAAGATATTTTGAAGCCGCCACCCACCTTGAAGCATTTGTTAAGCAACCCGGGGTCAACACCCGGTTGCGTAGCGAAGCTGAAAAGATGCTTGCCAGTTGCCGGTTTGCCCTCTCGTTCCCGGCATCACTCTTCGGGGCTGAACCGGTCAGTGCAGGTGATTCGGTAAATACGGTCCTTGACGAATACTGGCCCTCAGTAACCGGTGACGGACAGCAGCTCATATTCACCCGGGAGGTAAAGAGGGCTGCCGGTTATGGCCGTGACTACGGACGCGACAGGCAGGAAGACTTCTACGTCAGCAGGTGGACTTCAGGAGCTTACTGGGGTACGGCCCGCAATGCGGGAGCCCCGCTGAATACGGCAGGAAATGAAGGCGCACAGTCGATATCATCAGACGGCAGGTATATGTTTTTTACTGCCTGTGACAGGAATGACGGGCAGGGAAGATGTGATATATATTATTCAGCCAATGACGGAACCAGGTGGTCACCGGGAACGAACCTCGGTCCTCCTGTAAATACAACATACTGGGAATCGCAGCCCTCAATCAGTCCCAACGGAAGGATGCTCTTTTTCGTAAGTAACCGGCCGGGCGGACTTGGTGGAATGGACATATGGTATTCTCTCCTTGGAAGTGACGGCAGGTGGGGCAAACCTGTCAACCCGGGAAAAGCAATTAACACGGCGGGTGACGAATTTTCCCCGTTCATATACTTCAACGGGAGGACACTTTATTTCTCCTCCAACGGCCGGGAATCATTCGGAGGGCATGATATTTATGTGACAAGGATGAACCCGGATTCCACATGGACAGCTCCTGAAAATCTCGGTCCACCCGTGAACACACCGTCAGATGAAACAGGCCTCGTAATTGAATCATCAGGAAAAAGGGCGTACTTTTCCTCAATCCGGGATAAGAACAAGGGGAAGGATATCTATTATCTTGACCTTCCTGAGCAGGTACGGCCTGAACAGGTCCTGTACTTTAAAGGTAATGTCATAGACAAGGCTTCTGGTCAGCCACTGGCAGCCAAATACGAGCTTACTGACCTCACCAGGGGAGTGGATGTTATCACTTCAGTTACCGACAGCAGGGGAGAATTCTTCGTCTGTCTGCCGCAGGGCAGCAGCTACGGGCTTAATGTCACGGCAACCGGTTACATGATCTATTCTGAGAACTTTGACTTCGCCGAAGGCTATACCTCGGCAGAACCGTACAGGAAGACCGTTCCACTGAACAGGGTCCGCAAGGGTGAAATCATGAGAATGTATAATGTATTCTATGACACTGACTCATGGGAGTTGCTGGGGTCATCCATGCCTGAACTGAGTCAGCTTCTTGAGTTTCTTGAGGTTAATCATGCAGTTGTGATCGAGATTGGCGGGCATACTGACTCAGACGGCAGTGACGAACATAACCAGAGGCTTTCAGAAAGAAGGGCCGAATCAGTAAAGCAATACCTTATAAAAAGGGGAATTGACGGTGACAGGATCTATTCACACGGTTACGGTGAGACGGAACCCGTGGCAGATAACATAACACCGGCAGGCAAGCGTCTCAACAGACGTACCGAGATAACTATATTGTCCGAGGGGACGACAAAATAGGGCTGCATCGCTCTGCCTCCCTGAAATAACCTGAGGGAACAGTCGAAAACAGTGAAGGAGGGCGCCAGTTGGCAACCCTCCTTACCTCTCTTAACAGACAGTCTATAGGCTTCAGAGAATCAGATGGCTATCTTGTTCTCCGAAGAGGTTCCGGTGAGTATTTTCAAACCAGGACTTTCCTTAGCAGGCAATGATACATAGACTGAGGTGCCGCCGGCTTCGTTGGCTTCAACCCGGATCTTACCGTCCATTGCCAAAATAAGATTTCTGGCCAGGATTAAATTCATAGCGGAATAGGTATCCTGACTGTCGGAATGTTGGATTTCAGGATTGTCGGAAAGCAGCAGATCACTGCTTCTGGGATAACCCTGGCCAGAATCTTTTACATAGAATGTTATTGTCTCATCACTATAGGTGCACCCGACCTTGATAAACCCTGAAAAAGTGTTGTCAAGTGCATTTCTGAAGAGATTGCTGACAATTCTTGTTGTTCGTGCCGCATCAATTTTAAGCATCAGCCTGTCAGGCAGGTTATCCTCCTGGATCAGAACGACATTATCGCGTCCCTTTTTCCTCATGTAAACCCTGAAATCTGAGGTAAGTGACTCGAAAACCCTGGTAATGTCTGTTTCACGGAAGTTTTCCCTGGCTGACCCTGATTCGAGGGCAGCAGTGTCAAAAAAGTTTTCAAACAACCCGATAAGCTGTTCACACGAGGTAATGATCTGCTCCGAGAACTCCCTTCTCTCAGTGTCGCTGAACCTTTCGTTGTTGATAAGGTACGAAAAGGCGACAATAGAGTTCATCTGAGTCCTTACCTCATGGGATACACCTGCAAGTATATTCGGTTTATTGATCATTTTGTCCAGTTTTTCCTGCCCGTTCGCTGCTGTCATACCCGGCTCCCTGTAGGCATTGCGAAGAATCTCGAACATATCAACAGAATAATTGCGGTTACGTGGATTACTTCAGTTTGCGGACCAGTTTTGCAGCCTGTTTGCTGTACCTGCTCCTGGAAGAAGCTATGGTGCTGAACTGCCTTATGGCCTTGTCCTTATTGTCTGTCATCATGTAGCACAGCCCGAGGTACCAGGATGCATCTTCCAGATACAGGTTGTCATTGTGTTCTATTACACGGGTAAAGGATCCGCTGGCAACAGGGTAATTTTTTACCTCCATGTTTGCCATGCCATGCATGAAAACCGATTCCATGTCTTCCTGCCCTGTATTTATTACCTGCTCAAGGTAAACAATGGCTTTATCATAATCCCGTGCAGAATAGGAAGCAATTGCGTTTTCCATCAGGGTATTGTCAGAACTTACTGCAGACCTGACGGCACCCGGCGCTTCATATCTGGAATAATATGAGGAGTAAAGTTCATCAGGAGATGACCCCGGCTTCAGTGTAAGATATAGTGCTCCTGAGAGAATCGCCACAAGGGCCACGGCTGCAGCGTACCTGGCGGCTTTTACTATAGTCCTTCCTGCGGTTCCTGCAGAGCGTTTTCTCATCTCAATGGATGTAAGCTTATTTCTGAGATTGATCATATCCCTGTTGGCAAGTATCTCATCGGTCTTTCGCCGCAGAGTGACTTCCCTTGACAGGGCCGGATCCTTTTTCATTTCGTTTGACAGCCAATCCTGAGTTGATCTGTCAGCGTTTCCGCCCAGCCAGTTCTCAATGGCATTGTTGACATCCTTGGTCTTCATGATACATGTTATTATTTCACACTTATATATACTGTCAGTCAAATAGATATTGCATTCAACCTTGTGTGCCCGCAGACGCGGCAGCCTATTCCCGGACATGCCGCCTGACAACCGGGGTTAACCTGCCACTTGCAGAAACCCCTTTGCAATGTATATTATATTTTCTGGCCGTTAAAGCCGGCTCTTGCTGTCGGTTCAGATCTCGATTACCACAGGCGGTTTTGTAGGATCGGTATCGTTTTTCGCTCCGTTGCCACCACGTACATTAATCATTTCCTCGTTTGAAAGAACAAAATCAGAGAAGTTTTCAATTTTCAGGGTTTTCATTTCTTTGAATTTTTGAAATTTATAAATCAGGGTTTAATTGTCATTTCAACCGTACATGTCAGAAAGGGTCGTTTTGTGACACGGAAAAATCAACTTTTTTTAAAAAAAATTACAATAAACAGATAATCAAATATGTACAACCAATAAAAGTTGAAGCTTAAGTAACGTTTGTTTTATACTTTTACCGTCGGAAGAAAGAAGAATCACTCAGATGGGTTTTGGGC
>JAKAXP010000007.1 GCA_021816545.1 Bacteroidota bacterium | reverse complement strand
TATCTGCCTGTTTTACAGTGATATATCTTCCGCCGGTCTCTTCAGGGAAGACCGGGGGCGCCCAACTACCCGATGCTATTTTGCTCCAGTCGATCCAAACGCTTTTTATCCCCAGCAAGCAGTTGTCCGCAGTACCAGGATCCGCCCCGGGGCAGATAACCGGCAGACCGGGTATGGTAAAGTCATCGTATAGTTCCGATCCTGAAAGAAGGTATTCTGATGCTGTCTGAGTCATGTCAGGCGCATACCCATCTGAAACAGAAATAGTTCCGGGCATTCCTTCAGAAGGCCGGTCATATTCCCCGGCGAGAGAAATCTCAATGCTGACATCCTGGCGACGGCCTCCTTCTCCGCTGACTTCAACGGTTATTTTCTTTTTCCCGGGTTCCGGCAGCATTATAAATCTTTCAGCAGTAAACCGCCCATCACTGTCAAAAAAGGCAATGTTTAAAATCCCCGTGTTCAGACGGGAAGACGGGATGCTAATCTCATGAAAGTCATCCCACCCTGGCAGGTTCTGGCTGTAAAGCAGCCGGCCCCTTGACCGGATCATGATAAATCCCCCCTTTTCAGCAGGAGCAGGACTGTCATGCCTCTCCCGGAGGAGGATTTTTACCGTACCGGACTCATCGTACCAGGCTTTCATTGTGATCCCGCTTCCTGCAGCTGCCGGCAGGTCAAATCTCAGGTCGGTACCTGCGGGGACAAGTGAATATGTCTCTCCCCGTTCAGGAGTCAGCTCAAACGAACCGGTTCCTGTACTGTCGGTCATTACATGCGCCACCGGTTCATCCCTTCCGTTAACCACTGCGGCTTCACAGATGACAGGATAGCCATAACGGTTTACTGCGGATATCCCGATAACCGACGGGATGCCGTTCACCGATCTGCCACCTTCCGGGTTGAATCTCACCCTGTAAGGCTGATCATTCACTGACTTCTGTCCGCTACAATAGTCAAGATATCCGCTGCGGAAAGGATTGGCAACGGTGATCCTTTTCATGAAGCATCCGTACGGCATATAGTTCCTTCCGGTACTCGTATAGGCACGAAGAAGGTATGAACCGGTCACCAGGGTATCAGGCAGGGTCATCTGTGATTCACCTGTCCCGTGCTCAACGCGGATAATAGCCTGTGAAACCGGGTGGCCGTAATAATCAATCAGTTCAGCATAAACATAACTGTTCCTTTCTGCCAGCCTCAGGTCAGGGCCGGAGAAAAGCCATGCACTCATCCTGACAGACTCACCTGCTGCATATATTCCCCTGTCGGTGTGCAGGAAAACCTCCTCGAAGGGATTTTCTTCTGTGTACGTCAGCAGGTTCGCGGCAACGGAACCGATATCTGCCGCGGGCTTCTGTCCGGGCAGTATTCCCGGCAGGAACAGTGCGAAAATGACGAAGGGCAGTATCAGCTTATTCTTCTTCATCCCGGGGTATCTGAACGGTTTTAAACTGACCGGATTCGTCCCAGTAATCAGGTTTGACAGCGGTTCCAATCATGGAACAGTCAGTACACTCCTTATGGATTGACAGGATGTAATATGGCGGGGCAGGTGGCTCCCACCACTCCAGCAGGATGTAGACATCAGGCCCGTAATGGCCGTTCTGGTAGGCTGTCACAGTCACGGTATCAATCCTGCAATAGGCATAAAAGTCAGGAAACTGAGCCTGGACATTTTCAATGAAAAGTCTTTTTTCAGAGACGGCTGATACTCCGAAGAATCCCAGTACCTCCTGTGACGGATCATCAATACACTTAATATTTCCTGTGATTGAACCCGGGATTGCATCATACAACCCGCCTGACTCGAACACCGTTTTCCTTATGTTTTCACGGTAGATAAACTCCTCCTCGCTTATTGAGTACTGTCTTACAAGGATACTGTATTTGACTATAAGCCTGTCGGTTTCATTTGTAATGAAGGCGACAGGTTGCTTAATCACCCTGCTTTCGTCAAGCGAGGTGGTGTTCAGTATGTTGATGTCAGCAGACCTGGCTGATTTCCAGCATATCCGGTTTATCATGTACGGTGAACGGTAAGGATAGCGGAACTCCCAAGTCTCGGAATAGGTCCACATGTAGAACCTGCATTCCCCGGAGGGATCATGTGTGTCAAGGCTGACCTGGTAGCCCCATGTGGTCTGTCCGGGCCTGTAGAATTCATTTTCCTCCGGCCCGGCATAGAGTGAGTCTATGCATGGCACCGGTTTCATTTCAATAAAGTCCGATTCATATACGTGTTCCGTACCCTCAAGACGGAGCTTGTATTTCCGTCCGGGCAACGCCGTGAACACGGTTGAGTCAGAGCGGAAAGTCCCGTCATAATGATAGGTAAACGGGTATTCATTGCCGGCATCATCAAGGACGGATACACTGGAAATTCCGACATAGGGTTCGGGGTATTCACCATAGACTGGCTGGAGGTTTGATATCCTGACGACATAAGTTTCATTCCTGTCTGTCACCCTTGCCTCCACAACCAGAGCCTTCTCTTCCCCAGTTATGTCAGGCACGAACTGTGTGACGCACCCCGGGAGGAGTATGGTAGCTGTCAGCAATATGTAATATAACCGGTTCATCTGTAAGTATCAGAAATCAAAGCTGTAGGAAAGTGACGGTATGGCCCTGGCAAAAACAGAAAGCCTGTAGGCCCTGATATTCCTGCCGTCAGGGATAAAATACTCTGAGTACACATTGGCACGGCCAAGCAGGTTGTAGCATGAGAAGGTCCACGCGGGATTCATCAGTTTCTTTGATTTGAGATTTCCAAGCAACCGTGCCGAGATGTCAAGCCTTGAGTAATCGGGTACCCTGTACTTGTTCCTGTCAGAGTAATGTATCAGCCAGAGGCCGCCCGACTGGTATGTTCCCACCGGGTATGTGACAGGGCGGCCGGTGGTGTAAACATAGTTGAATGAAAAGTTGAACCGCCTTGTGACGGTGTAGTTGAAACTGAGTGAGAGATCATGAGGCCTGTCAAACGAGGCAGGGAACCACCTTCCCGAGTTGATTGCCTCACTCTCATGGGGACTTATACTGCGCAGCATGACCCTGGAATATGTATATCCCAGGCTCCATGTTATGTTGCCGGCAGCCTTTCTGGCCATCAGCTCTGCACCCCAGGCCCGTCCCGTGACACTGATGATCTCCTTTTCGATGCTTTCATTCATCATCAGCACCGCTCCGCCCTTGAAGTCAATCATATTGCGCATCGGCTTATAATAGACCTCAGCAGAAAGATCAATGTTGTTCCAGGGGATGTTGAGGTAATAACCGGCAGAGAACTGGTCTGCAACCTGGGGTTTCAGGTACCAGTCGGAGAGCTTCCATATATCAGTGGGTGATATTGATACCGTATTCGAGAGCAGGTGGAGGTATTGCCTGGTCCGGTTGTAGTTCACCTTGACCGAGCTTCGCCCGGTAATCATGTAATTGAGAGACAGCCTGACCTCGGGTCCGGAATATGTCCTGTAGAATTTTCCCTGCCGGTATAAAATGGTGTCTGTGACGGTTGCATTGCTCATTGGCAGGCCCTCTTCATAGAGCCTTACACTTGCAGGTCCGATGGCGGAAAAGAATGAATACCTGATTCCCATGCTTGCTGACAGGCTCTCTGAAAGGGTTAGCCTGTCTTCAACGTAAAGAGCGTTTTCGAGCGCTCTCTGAATACCGGTTTCCTTCGGGGAAACCAGCGAGGATTCACCTGCAGGCATGAGTCTTCCCGGCATAACATCATAGAGTGCGGATTCAATGCCGCCATTCAGGTGATGCACTTCCCCTGCCGGGATATCAGTTTCTGCCCTGAAGCCTGTGTAGTGAATGCCGTAGCTGAGGTCAAAGGCCTTCTCCGCGATATCATTGCTTCCTATATTGTAGTCATAAAGACTGGCGGATGCCGAAAGAGACAGCTTTGCCCCGCCGGCAAGGGAGCGGTTCCATTTCAGTGAGCCGATTGTGTTTGCATACCTGTAGGTTGTGTCATTGTTAAGGCTGAATGCATCGAAGCTATAATACCCTGACAGCTCGATGCTGTTCTTTTTGTCAGGTGTCCATACCAGCCTTGTGTTTATGTCCTGGAATGAAGCCCGGCTCTTGTTGAGGAGCGGATAGTCAACCAGGTCCATAATCCAGTTTGAATATGTTGTCCTGGCAGCAACAAGGGCTGACAGCTTTTCACTGACAACAGGTATATCAAGCACGACATGTGTTGCTATCGGGCTTATCCCTGCTTTCCCGCTGAATTCACCTGTACTGCCGTTACGTGGTATTATGTCGATTACGGAGGAGAGCCGTCCGCCGTACCTGGCCGGCATACCCCCTTTGTAAAGATGCAGATCCTCAATTATATCAGCGTTGACCGAGGTAAAGAAGCCGAAAAAGTGGGACGGATTGAACAGGGGTGCACCATACAGCAGGATCAGGTTCTGATCTGATGCGCCGCCCCTGACATTGAATCCCTGGGAAGCTTCACCGACAGTCTTTACTCCCGGAACCAGGAGTATGTTTTTCAGAACATCCGTTTCTCCCAAAGAGGCGGGCATCAGCCTGAGAGTGGCTATGCTGATCTTTTCAAGCCCGGTCTCAAGCCTCCGGAGGGCATCATTCTTTCTTGCCGTTACTACAGCCCCTTCAATGGGAATATATGTCTCAGCCATGCCTATGTCAAGCCTGCCGCTTCCGTAAACCCTTGTGCTGACGCTGGTCTCCTTCATGCCTAGGAAGGAGAAGTGCACCG
The DNA here is from genome assembly GCA_021816545.1 of Bacteroidota bacterium. Taxonomy (GTDB): domain Bacteria; phylum Bacteroidota; class Bacteroidia; order Bacteroidales; family VadinHA17; genus SR-FBR-E99. The sequence continues at coordinate 24,235 of JAKAXP010000007.1, read as the reverse complement.
TATACGAACCCCGCGGGATGTTTACCATATAGAAACCGTTACCGTCAGTTGCTGCTCCCTGAGCCAGCTCGCTTACAAACACCGTGACTCCCGGCAGCCCCTCGCCAGAGGAGATGTCCCTTACGTAACCTGATACTGTTATTATGCCAGAACGGCCGGCCTCTGAAGGATTGCCGATGTCATATACCTGGTTGTCGCCGGTCACCGTAAGGCTCTCCTGACCGCTGTAATCCGTCTGGGGAAGTGATCTCCCCTCCGGTGTTGCAACAGATCCAAACGGCCTGACACTGTACTCTCCCGTAATAATTATATTACCCCTGTCATCACTGTGGTAATGGATATTCCTGCCTGCGAAGGCAGCGTCAAGCACCTCCTTCAGCTGTGGTGCCTCGCCAAGATCAGGCATCTTAAGCCCCACCACCCATTCGCTTCTGAAGTAAAACCTTACAGGTAATGAGGTCTCAGCATGACTTGCAAAATCGATAAATGAAGTGCCTGCATAATCCCAGGTGACCGGCATTGACTGCTGCTGACCGGTGGCACTGAAGGCCGGAAGCATGATTAGCATCAGTATCAGGAGCCGCCTGATCATTTTTCCAGTGTGATTGAATCAAAATATTCAAGTACGGGGATCAGTGATTCGGCATTCCCGGTAATCCTGTACGGGGTATTCCTGCGTATGAACTCCCTGACTTCCTTTTCCTTACCTGCCAGAGCCAGGGCTACGTCCTTCCTGTTTTTTACAGTGTGAAAAGTGCCGCCGGAAAGAATGTAATCAGTTGACTCCTCAATGAATGTGGCATACAGGTTGTCATATGACTGCTTCTTAACCGTCTTGACATATTTTCTCAGCAGCTTGGTTTTCCCGTCATAAAGTACAAGGTAATATCCGGCTTCCCCGAAGTTTACGAACCTGTATTCCCTGTTCTGGCAGATGATTGTGAATTCACCCGCGGCTTCACTGTTCAGCATGATGAAGAGGTCCGGATGAACCATAAGTACCGGGTCATCATTAAGGATATCATACCGGAGAAGCAGGTTTTTGAATTCCCTGCCGTTAACTGTGACTCTTCCTTCACACAAAGCCTCTGTCAGAAAGTACTCATGGCCTGAAACCCGTCCGTACCTGTTTTCCCAGATCCTGCCATTGCGGATCTGCTGCTTCAGCCAGGTGGTATCCGGCAGGGGCTCATTCCCGTGACTTGACTCAGGACCTGAGGCAAAGAGCACAAACGGCCACAGCAGTGCAAGCAAAGTGTAGTTCCTCAGGTTATAACCCATATTTCCCCTTTTTTAAGCGTTATTACAGGAATCACAATTATAGCAATAATAATTCAGGGAAATCACAGCACCCCTGCATCAAATGTCCTGCTAAAGAACAAAGGTCGCCCGTCAGGGCCGATTGCGGTCAGGCATACAGTTACAGGTCTGTTGTAGTCGTGGCCGGGTAATGTGAATGACAGCTCCCTGCCTGTACCGGACACTGTAGCCGGGACCCAGAGCAGCGTGTTGCTGAACCTTGGCATATGTCCTGATGCATCACCAGGGTAAGGTCTGAAATTTATTTCAGGGCTGGTGAACCGGTAACTTATCCTGAGAGCCTGTACCGGCAGGGCCTGCTGCCTGTAATCGCCCTTAAGTGTAACCACGCTTACAACCGGTGGCAGCAGCACAGCCCCCAGACGGAAAAAGCTCTCACAGACATCTATATATTCTGTAATGTATGGTGACAGCCGTGCAATTGTTCCGGGATCAGTCGTACAGGTGCCGTCAATGAACATTATCGGGGTGGTTTTGATCTCGGCTCCCGTCACCGGATCAAAAAGACGAAACTCATACCCCGATCTTGTTTTCACAAGGTTCCACCCCGGTATCAGTTCAAAGAAGAATTCCTCCATTTCGGGCAGGGCTATATAATCGGCTATAACAAGCCGCCTGTCCGGAGTACCGTAAAAGTGTTTCCTCTCCGCGGTGGCCGGCATCACGTCAGCCGTATCAGTCTGGTTTGCCTGGTAAATCCTCATCACCTGGCTGTTCAGGCTCATCCGTGTCACTGTCTCATCCGCTGCTGATGTCAAATCATGCGCTGACGCGCGAAGCCGGATAGCATCGCTGAAAAAGGGAGGGAAGACCCTTACCGACAGGTTCTGAGTGGTGTCTTCGGGATAGATAACAATCTCCCCTGTGCCGACCCGTTGAGGTACAATGAAGGTGAACCTGCCGTCATTGTCGCTTACTGCATACCGCAGGAAGGTCTCCTTTCCCGGAAGGTTAATGAACATTCTTTTTCCAGTTGCCGGCAACTGCGTTCCAGGGAAGGTCACGGAGCAGTCGATGGCAAGCCCCATTGTTTCTGCAATTACCTTTTCCACCCTCCCGGGATTGATATCCTGATACCTGTCGTGCAGTGTTATGAGCAGTTCATCCGGCAATTCTCCGTCTCCGGTGAGGAACGGCCTGATGAACGGATCGGCCACGCTGCCCACCGTCACCCATTCTGAAAGCAGGAGGTGATTCCGCTGACAGGGAAGGTGCCCTTCACCGGAGATTGAGGCTGAAAATGTGACATGCAATGAATCGTCCGGCAGCATCATATGCAGTGTCTTTCCGGTTATATCAACGGTCAGATTCTCTCCGTTTCCCTGCCCGGGTGTGTTTCCCCGGTTCATGAAAAGCCTCGAGGCGATCAGGCTGCCTGAGTTGTCATACAGGAGGCACTCACTGATGCCTTCCCCGGTTATGGCTTCAGTTATGTCAAAACTGTTTTCTTCGCCAGCAGGTCTGAATTTTCTGAGGAAGGCCAGTCCGTTGCTGTTTATGACTGCAACTGTCAACCAGTTGAGGTCATTTGCTGATTCTCCCGGGGCGTGCACTACACTGACCTCCTTTCCTCCGCCGGGAAGCAATCTGACAGCCAGTCCGTGTGCGGCAGGTCTGTGTCCGGTAAAAGCACCGCTGACCACTTTTGAATCAATTAGGGCTTCAGCCCTGAGCCTTCCTGTTGCATCAGATACTGCAAATGCGTAACCAAGACCGTTTTCACCAGTAAAAATCGTATCCCCCGTTGTCCTGTCTCCTGAATAGAGAACCACCCTTGCCGGAATGCCCTTATTGTCGGAGCCGGTGGTCCTCACGACCACCTTTACCGGCCTCCCGAAAACAAGGGATCCTCCCTCAGGGAAGAGCGTGACAGCCGGGCCGGGTTCAGTCTGCCCGGAACTGAGTGATGTATATATGGTGCCGAGATTGTACGGGTTGAATACCCTGATGATGCGGGTGAAGAAATACTCCGGGCCCAGTGATGTCATTGCCCGTGTGTATCCCCGGAGGATATAATCACCTGACGAGACAGAGTCAGGCAATGACAGCACTCCGTTGCCTGTTCCGCCGTTGTCAAGGAGGACCCGGCTCCGGGCTACCGGCATTCCGTCCCGGTTAAGTATCTCGGCGTAACCGGCCAGGCTGCGGGGGAGGTTATTCCGTCCGCTGATGCGGGCATTCATTGTGAACCAGACATTTTCGCCGGCAATATATGTCTCCCGGTCGGTTATCATTATCACTGACTCGGTACCCGCAACAAGAGGGTGATTCCTTATTGCAGGAAGGGTATCCGCTTGCTGCGCTGACTGGTATGCCGCGGCAGGAGTTGTTGCATACCGGCTTGAGCCATTGGCGCCTGTGAATGTTGATTGTGTCTGACCGCCGGGTAAGGATGCGCTAACGGCAGCCGGCATCACCATCCACAGCAGACATGCAAAGACTGCCAGTTTATTTGTATTGCCTGAAGCCCTCATCCCAGTAATCAGGTTTTACATTTGAAGCAAACATGGCACAGTCAATGCAGGCTTTGTTCCGGGTCAACTCCCAGAAGAGGTTACCGAATTCATCTGCAATCTGATTGATGGCCCATATTTCAGTACCCAGGCCTATTATGGGTGCGTTCCTTGGAACAACCTCCTCCACACATTTGTCATGATACAGGTCAGGAACGAGGAGCGGACTTCTGATGAATATCCTTTTACTTGTGACTCCGGAAACGCTGAAGTAACCCAGGACAAGGTCCGAAGGATCACTGGTCGACTTTACGTTTCCGGGAACAGCGGCCGGGATGACATCATACAGACCGCCGGTGTTCTCAGAAACCTTCTTCACCTTGTCCCAGAACTCATACTCCTCAGGGCTCACTGAGTGCTGATGAACCAGCATGCTGTATTTGTACTGTCCGCGGTCACTGGAGTTGTCAAATTCGGTTAGGGTGAAGTCCGTGATGCGGTCCTCCTTCAGCGCTTCGGTATTGGCAATAAGTATTTCGTGTGATTTATCCGAGGTCCAGCAGACAGCCGTATAATAGTCCAGCAGGTTGAACGGGAGGTGCAACTCCCATGTCTCCTCAAAAGTCCATCGGAAGTAATGTGTCTGCGAACCGGGATCATGTGAACTGACAGCGACCCTCACAACTTTTTTCTTAACTCCCGAGGCATTTATCTCCCTGTCAAGGATTTCATGGGTCACTGTGTCGATGGGAGGAGCGGCGCGGAGAAGACAGGGGTCTGACTGGTACTCACTTCCCTTGTGCTGAACACGAAGCGTATATGTGTACCCCGGAGTCCCCCTGAACTGCGTGGAGTCACTTTTGTAAACACCAGGTTTTACTTCGGTGAATGCCCATGAGTTGCCTGTGTCATCAAGGATCGTAACGATGGCACCGCGTGCCGGCTCTTCCGCCGAGGTTTCGTCGAGCGGTTTGGAGTAGGTGAGTTTTATTTCATAGCGCCTGTTCTCATCTGTAATCAGGCCATTAACCGTGAGGAACCTGTCCTGTGTGACGATCTCCGGAGTAAACTGGCTGATACATGAAGCTGCGGCCAGGGCATACAGGGCAGATATGATAATTCTTATTTTCATTTTTCCTGTCAGAAGTCAACTCTGTATGTTACTGTTGGTATGGTCCTTCCGAATACTGAGAGAGCATATCCCCGGATCTTGCCGTTCTCAATCCTGAAGAAGACTGAATATACGTTTTCCCTCCCGGTAACATTGTAAAGCGATATGTTCCATGTTGACCTGAAGAGCCTCGATGCCTTAAGGCTTCCGTAGATACTCATTGAGAGATCCCAGCGTATATAATCAGGAAGCCTGTACTGGTTTCTGTCAGAGTAGTATATCACCTGGAGCCCGTCATGGTTGTACCATGTTACCGGGTATGTCACCGGCCTCCCGGTTGAATAGACCAGATTTGTGCTCCAGCTTAACCTTCTTGACCACAGCCAGTTCACCTGCAGGCTGAGATCATGGGGTCTGTCATAGCTGGCCGGATAGAAGCTCCCTCCGTTTATTATCTCCGAACTGAACTTCCCGGTGCTCCTGAGCCTTACATTTGACCAGGTGTAGTTCAGTGTCGATTTTAGCTTGCCGACGTTCTTTTTCAGCATGAATTCAACCCCGTAGGAACGCCCTTCGGCGGGAATTATATCCTGCTCAATCAGCTGATTCATTGTCAGTCTGGCCCCTCCCTTATAATCTATGAGGTTGTGCAGCCACTTGTAATAGCCGTCAAGCGAGATCTCATACTTGTTCCCGGCAATGTCAAAGAATAACCCTGCCGCAACCTGGTCTCCCTTCTGGGGCCTGATGTGATAATCTGACATCTTCCATGTGTCAGTGGGAGAGATGGCGGTTGTATTGGAGAGGAGGTGAAGGTACTGGCAGGTACGGTTATAGTTAAGCTTGAGTGAGATATCCGTTGTAAGGAGATAATTCAATGACAGCCGCACTTCGGGGCTGGCATAGGCCTTCATGACGCTTCCTGCCCTGTATTTAACAGAATCGGTTAGAGAACCCGGTTCCTTTGAAAAGAGGGGGTTATACCTGTACACAGTTCCCGGGCCCAAAGCAAGGAAGGATGAAAGACGGAGACCTGCCCTGGCAGTCAGCCTGGCACCAAGATCAGCCTTGTAGTCGGCATAGAGCGCTGTCTCAACTCCTGCCTCCCTGTCAATCCGCAGCGGTCTGATGACTGACAGAGGGGATATGGGTGTCCGGGTTCCGGGGTCAATAAGGTGCAGGTTGGCCTCACCTCCGAACTTCAGCTCATGTCCCGATCCGAGATACCATGTCAGTCCGGCTACGGCCGTGGTGGTGTTGACCATATGTTCCATCCTTCCGGCATAGTCTTCAATGCGCGAGTTACTGACACTGTAACGGTAGTGACTGTTGCCCAGCGTGAAAAGTGCAAGAAGTGACGGTGAAAAAGTGTGCCTGAAACGTGCTGATGCAATAAGGTTGTCATAGGCATAGACGGTGTCACGGTTGAACCGGAAATCGTCATGACTGTAGTATGCCGACAGCTCCAGGAGGCTGTTCTTTCCGATGTCAGTCACAAAATGGCTGTTTATGTCATAGAATCCTGCCCTGCTGTTCCTGACCGATGCATCTGGCAGCCGGCCGAGGACCCAGTTAGAGTATGTACCCCGGGCGGCCACCAGGAATGAGGAATGCTCCTTCTTCACCGGCCCCTCCAGGGTGAGGTGGGCTGCCACCATGCTAACCCCGGCATTGCCTGTAAACTCCTTCCTGTTCCCATCCTTTTCGGTTATCTCAAGTATGGATGAGACCCTCCCGCCGTACTGGGCAGGTATTCCCCCCTTGTAAAGGGAGACATCACTGATTATCTCGGAATTGACTGCGCTGAAAAAGCCGAAGAAATGGGAGGAATTGTACATCGGGGCACCGTAAAGAAGGATGAGGTTCTGATCTGATGATCCGCCACGTACGTTGAACCCGGCTGATCCCTCTCCCACAGACTTTACTCCCGGCATGAGCAGGACACTCTTTATTATGTCAGCTTCGCCAAGCGAAGAGGGAGAGAGCCTTATTGTCTGGATATTCATCCTTGACATCCCGCTTTCCAGCCGGTCAAGCTTCTCCCGCCGGCTGGCTGTAACTATTGCTTCACGAATGGGGATGATCCGCTCCTCCATGGCAATATTGATCCGCCCTCCGGCGTATAAATTTACGCTTCGGAATGTGTCATGTGAACCCAGTGACCTGTATTCAAGCCTGTACGATCCCCTGGGGAGGGTTATGACATAGTAACCTTCCTGGTTGGTCATGACACCTGTTCCCAGTTCACGGACCTGTACAGAGGCCCCCTGTATCGGTTCGCCGGTGGCGCTGTTTGTTACAAATCCGGAAAGAACCACCTTGCCTCCCTGGCGGAGGTCGGCCGGATTGCCCAGCGTTATCACTTCGCCCTCGAGAAGGCTCTCCGCGGCAGTGACCACCGTATCAGTCATGGCCATCACTGCGCTGTCACCTGCCTCACGCATGAAGCTGCGCCTGACAGTAAAGTTCCTGGTGATGATTATGTTTCCCTCCTCGTCTTCGATACAGAAAAGGCCGTTGGGTGAGACAACCCTGTCAATCACGCCCAGCGGAGAAGCATTCTCCCAGTTGCCTGAGACCCTGATGTCACCGGTCCAGGCAGGATTGTAGAAGACCCTTATACCGGCCTTGCGCTCAACTGAGAGTGCAAGGGTGTCAAAGGGGACACCTGAATAGCGGCCGCTGAATGTGCCGGTTTTGACCTGCGCCCGGGTGAGCGGCGCCAATAGCAACAGGATCAGTATGAGAAATGCGTTTCTCAATTTTTAACCTCCGCACCTTTAACCAGTGAATCATAATATTCTGCTGCAACGCCAAAACCCTCAGGAGAAGACCTGCCCACAAGTATATGGTTCTGGCGGACATATCTCTTGACCTCAGCCTCATGTACTCCAAGCATATTGAGGAATGAGCCCCTGTTTCTTATCTGGAGCCCGTTTCCGCCGGTGATCAGATAATAGTGCGTGTTCTCCCTGAACTGGGCATATGATGACATAGATGTATTCTTCCCGATGACCTTTATATGACGGGCCACAACCATGGAGCTGCCCTTATAAATCACCTCCGCAAACCCGGAAATTCCCCTGTAATCATCCCTGAGATTGATGAAACGCCTTGCCGATGCGCCATACCCTATTGAAAATGCATCAACCTCATCGCTGCTGACAACCAGGGCCTGGATATCTTTCCAGAGGATCACAAGCCTGTCATTGAATATATCATACCTTAATTTCATGCCTGTGAAAGTCAGGCCATGCAAAGTGACTGTTCCGTCAAGCCAGGCGTCTGCCATGAAGAACTCGTTTCCCTCGGCAACAGTCATTCTCGGACGCCACTCAACTCCCCTGTAGAGCAGCTGTTCAAGCCATACAGGGTCTGCTTCTCCGTAGCCGGGAGCAAGGTGCTGTCCACTGACTGAAACTGCAAAAAGAATGAACAGCAGCAGGTTCAGAATAGTTTTTCTCATTCCCTGAGGGGTTAAGAGCTTCAAAATTAACAATAATAGGGACCCATTGTTCTGTCAGTTTTTTGTTGTGCAACACATACTGATGATGATTCAGCGTTTAACTTTCTTATTTTTGAAGTCTCATTATGGTCATGCAGGTACATAAAGGCTATAAAGGCATATCATTCCACAATCCGGTTATCACCATGGGTGTCTTCGACGGTGTTCATCTCGGACACCGGATGCTTCTCAGCCGGGTGATCCGGGAAGCGGCAAAGGAAGATGCTGATTCCGTAGCAGTTACATTTGATCCGCATCCGCGGATAGTCCTCACCGGCGATCCGGGTCATCTCAGTTTCCTGACTGACCTGGAAGAGCGTACGGAACTGCTGCATTCAACAGGAATTGGCCACATGGTTGTCATTCCTTTTACACATGAGCTCAGCAGGATGACTGCTTCAGAATTCGTCGGGTCAGTACTTTGCAGCCATCTGGGAGTCCGGCATCTGATAACCGGTTACAACCACCACTTCGGCAGGAGGCATGAAGGCGACAGTAATACTATACAGGAGTGCGCCGCAAGAATGGACTTCCGGGTTACCAGGGAGGATGCATACATAGTTGACGGAGAACCTGTCAGCTCATCGCTCATCAGGAAAGCCCTGGGAGACGGACGTATCGATAAGGCTGCCGCGATGCTCGGTTATGATTACTTCATCAGGGGCAGGGTGGTGTCAGGAAGAAGGATAGGCCGCAACATGGGCTTCCCCACTGCCAATATAGCACCGGTATTCGAACATAAGCTGATTCCCCGCACCGGAGTCTATGCAGTTGAGGTGACAATTGAGGGGTCTGCCGTGAGGCATATTGCGATGCTGAATATAGGGCACAGGCCTACAATCGCTGACAGCGACGGCATCCGCACAATTGAGGTACACCTGGTTGACTTCAGCGGCGATCTTTACGGCAGGACGGTCACCGTTATATTCCGGCACAGGCTTCGCGATGAGATGAAATTTGAAAATGTGGATGTGCTGGCAGCCCAGCTTGCAAAGGACCGTGAGATGACTATTGCCCTTCTTGGCAGCTGAACAATAATCAGTTTTTTTAGTTATCTTTGCAGACTTAAAAATTTTTCAGACATGTCATTCATCAACAACGATCTTCAGTACAGGGTAAAGGATATTTCACAGGCAGAATTCGGCCGCAAGGAAATAGAAATTGCAGAAAAGGAAATGCCCGGACTCCTGTCAATCAGGAACAAATATTCAGCCACGAAGCCTCTTAAGGGTGCAAGGATAACCGGCTCGCTTCATATGACCATCCAGACAGCCGTTCTCATTGAGACTCTGAAGGAACTGGGTGCTGAGGTCAGATGGGCAAGCTGCAACATTTTCTCGACACAGGATCATGCCGCCGCTGCCATAGCCGCAGCCGGAATACCCGTGTTCGCATGGAAGGGAGAGACTCTTGAGGAGTACTGGTGGTGCACCGCACAGGCACTCACATTTCCGGGTGGAAAAGGCCCGAACCTGATTGTTGATGACGGCGGTGATGCCTCGCTGCTTGTCCATCTCGGATTCAAGGCTGAGAAAAATCCGTCGGTACTTGACGCAAAACCTGCAAGCAGGGAAGAGGCAATTGTGCTTGACACTCTCCGCAGTATCCTTGCCGAGGATCCTCAGAAATGGCACAGGACAGTAAAGGAGATGAAGGGGATATCCGAGGAGACGACAACCGGCGTGCACCGTCTGTACCAGATGATGGAGGCAGGTGAACTGCTGGTTCCGGCCATCAACGTAAACGATTCTGTTACCAAGAGCAAGTTTGATAACCTGTATGGCTGCCGCGAATCGCTTGCCGACGGCATCAAAAGGGCAACCGATGTGATGATTGCAGGCAAGGTGGTGGTTGTATGCGGCTACGGCGACGTTGGAAAGGGATCGGCAAGATCGATGAGGTCTTACGGTGCCAGGGTAATCGTGACCGAGATTGACCCAATATGTGCACTGCAGGCTGCAATGGAGGGCTTTGAAGTGAAAACTGTTGAGGAGGCTCTCGCGGAAGGGAACATATTTGTAACCGCAACCGGAAACCGTGACATCATAACGATTGAGCACCTGGAAAAGATGAAGGACCAGGCTATCGTCTGCAATATAGGTCACTTTGACAACGAGATCCAGGTTGACGCCCTCAACGCCTACAATGGCATAAAGAAGATCAATATCAAACCGCAGGTCGACAAGTACGTTTTCCCTGACGGACACGCAATATTCCTTCTTGCTGAAGGACGGCTGGTAAACCTCGGCTGTGCCACAGGCCATCCTTCATTCGTGATGAGCAACTCGTTCAGCAACCAGACACTGGCTCAGATAGATCTATGGACGAAGGAGTATGCGGTTGGAGTATACAGGCTGCCCAAGGAGCTTGACGAAGAGGTGGCACGCCTTCACCTTGCACAGCTTGGCGTCAGTCTTACAAAACTGACCAGGGAGCAGGCCGACTATATAGGTGTTCCTGCCGAAGGCCCGTACAAGCCTGATCATTACAGGTACTAAGACATTTTATTTCCTGTTCCATACCCTCACACTGTAACCGGTGAATGAGGTGTGGTAATTTTTCAGATAATATCGTCCGGGTCCGCTCTGTGGCAGTCCTGATGCACCCAGGGCATAATTGGTGGAGCACCTGGGACATATGGCATATACACCGTCAATATTCACGGCAACACTTTCGGCATCATTTGCATAGCAGTGGGGACAGGTGCGGTCGAAAGCAGCATATTCAAATCCCTGCAGGCCGGTGTTGTATACAATGATGCCGTTGCCGTCAAATCCTGCCGTACCAAGTCCAAGATGCCTGTGAACCGATGAGATAAGGGCACTGGTGCCCGGTGAGTAGAAGAGGTCAAAAAACTCCGGATCGGAAAATGTGATTGTGAAGTCTACAGTTATGTCAGGTATCACTTCGTTTTTCTCCCTGTCACATGAGGTTGTGACCATGACAAAGAGCGAAATGAGTAAAAAAAACCTTAAATTTGAAACTGACATGGGCTTCCTTCCGTTTCTGTAAATGTAACTATTTCTGTTTTGACGCAGCTAACTGAAAAACGAAATGAAGAATGAGTTAGTATCGGTAAGGTTTGCAGTATTGGTGATCATGATGCTTTTTGCAGTTCAGGTGACCGACTGCAATGCCCAGAAGAATGCCACCAAGCGCTTTGAAAGGGAGACCTTCGGCAGTTCCAGACGGAGCAAGCCGGTGAAGGAGGGAGGAGAAAGCAGGGCTGCTGCGAAGGCGATGAAGGAGCAGGCGAAGAAGGAGGCCAGGCGTGACAGGGAGGACGAAAAGGCCCTGAAGGAGATGAGGGGAAGGCATTACGAGATTCAGAGCGAGGGCACAAAGGCACGGATGGAGAATAACAGTAAGAACACGGCTGACAAATACAAGATAAAGAGAAAGAAACAGCGAAAGGAGCAGGCTGAACCGGAGCTGAGTAAGCCCAGGCAGCCAGAACCAGACAGGGCGGGGCCGAAGCCAAAGACCAAGGACCCGGCAAAACAGCCGGAACTGAAGCAGCAGAAGCAGAAGGCACGTTCGAAGACAAAAGATCCATCCAAACAGCCGGTGCTGAAGCAGCAAAAGAAAAAGGCAAAGACTGTGGATCCGAAAAAACAACCGCGGCTCAGGCAGCACAGGATTAAAAAATAAGGAAGAAGATGGAAGATATAGGCAATTTGGTTTTTTACATAATACTGGGGGTGATTGCCCTGGCCGGGTCATTCCAGGGCAAGGGTAAGAAGAAACCCGGCGCACCGAAACCCGTACAGCGAAAGCCGGGTAATGTTGTTACCAGGCCACCGGAAAGGAGCACGATGCAGACGACCAGGCCGGCGCCTTCAACAATGAGGCAGGAGCGGCCTGCACCCTCCCCGGTGAGACAGGAGCGGCCTGCACCCTCCCCGGTCATGCAGCAAAAACCTGCACCAAAACCTTCACCCTGGTTCATCCCGTCTGAGCCCTCCATGGAGGGAAGTTATGATGAACCGATGGCAGGCGATTTCAACCGCGAGGGAAATTTTGAAGATCCCCTGGCAAGAGCCTTCAGCCGCGAGGGTTCAGTCGCATCAGGGATGAGCGAAGCCTTCGCCCGCGAGGGCTCCATCGCAGACTCAATGGCAGCTGCATTCGCTTCTGAAGGGGTGTCTTCACTGATTGATACTGCAATGGGGGATTTTGTGCATAATGAGATATCAGACAGTGAGATAGGTGATGCACCTAACTTCGATTACAATGACGGGCCCGGTGCGGAGTTGCATACCGGCAGTTTAGACCTGAAAAAAGCAGTAATTTATTCGGTGATACTTGACAGGAAAGAGTACTCCTATTGATTATCTGATATTTACTATAGCACAGGAATTTGGTTTTATATTAAAAAATTTTTATATTTGTTCTTTGAAGAGTTCCGGTAATGCCGGGATTCTTCTTATTTTTTAACCTATTTAAGAGAAATTATGTCGGAATTTGTTTATGTAACGGAAGAGGGGCTCCAGAAAATGAAGGAGGAGCTTGATCAGCTCCGTAATGAAAGGCCGGCTATTGCACGTATGATTGCCGATGCCCGTGATAAGGGTGACCTTACTGAGAATGCCGAATATTCTGCCGCCAAGGAAGCACAGGGCATGCTTGAGATGAAGATAGCAAAGCTGGAAGACATGGTGGCCAGATCACGGATTATAGACGGCTCAAGGATCAACACCAAAACAGTGCAGATCCTCAACAGGGTCAGGATCCGCAACAAGGCAAACGGCGTAGTCATGGAGTACCAGCTGGTACCGGAAGGAGAGGCAAACCTGAAGGAAGGCAAGATTGCAGCCACCTCACCTATTGCACAGGGAATAATGGGCAAGGAGGTAGGCGATGTCGTGCAGGTTAAGGTGCCGGCAGGAACCATCCCGTTTGAGATTATTGAAATATCAATCTGAAAATCCTGAACAATGGCATCAATATTTACCAGGATCATCAACGGCGAGATACCCTGCTACAGGGTGGCCGAGGATGACCGCTACATCGCATTTCTTGATGTAAGGCCTCTGAAGGCTGGTCATATGCTTGTTGTCCCCAAGAAGGAAGTGGATTATATCTTTGACCTCGATGAGGAAATGTTGGCAGGTATGATGATCTTCGCACAGAAGGTGGCCAGGGCAATGAAGGAGGTGATCGAATGCAACAGGATAGGCGTGGCGGTGTTAGGGCTCGAGGTGCCTCACGCCCATATTCACCTTATACCCATAACCAGGGAGGGCGATATGCTCTTCACCAACCCGAGGGTCTCACTCACGAAGGAAGAAAATGAGAAGCTGGCCAGGGAGATAGGGGCACACGTAAGGCTCCGATCCCGGTCCGGATTATACCGTTAGCGTCCCCGGCCGGCACGGAACAATAAAAAAAGCCCCCGTCAACGACAGGGGCTTTTTTATAATCAGCAGTTGAATTTACTTCTTTCCTGCGCAGCACGGTACAGACGGGGCAGCGCCTTCCTTTGCAGGAACTACTTCACCCTTCTTGTCGCCGCAAGTTGCAGCTGACGGACACTTTGAACAGTCTGTGCTCTTTGCGGCAGCAGCAGCGTCTTTCTTGCATGCATCGGTTGTTGAACCGCATACATCACACTTGCCGTCCTTGTTCTGATCGACAAAGGTGCACTCACTCTTGGTGTGTTTCTTTTCCTTGTCGGTTGTCTGAGCATAGACCCCTGCAGCCACGACCATCATCGCGATGAGGATAAGGCTGCCAATCATCCATTTCTTCATACTAATTGTCAATTGGTTTATTAATAAACGTGTGCAAGATAGAAAAGTTTTAATTACCGCAGCATGTTTATCACAAATATCATAACTTTGATTGTACTTCTCGCTGTGAAGTGTCTCATATTAAAGATATTGCCGACGACTTTCTGAGTCTGTTCCTGCCACGGTCATGTCTCTCATGCGGGGCTCACCTGGTCAGGGGAGAGGAGGTCCTATGTACAGGCTGTATGCTTGACATGGCCCGCACTGATTTTCACCTTAGACGCGGCAACATGCTCGAGCAGGCCTTCTGGGGCAGATGCAGGGTTGAAAAGGCCGCAGCTTTTTCCGTCTATAACAGGGGCAGCCGGATAAGGAAGCTTATTCATATGCTCAAATATTCAGGAAGGAAGGATATCGGAACGATGCTCGGCAGTTTCTATGGGTCGGTGCTGGCGGAAAGCGGATTCATGAATGACATTGATATGATCATACCGGTGCCCCTCGACCCTGCAAGGGAGAGGCACAGGGGCTATAACCAGAGCCGCTGCATTGCTGAAGGAATTGCATCACACTGTAGTCTTCCGGTAAGAACTGACATTCTTTACCGTACCGGTAAGTCCGGGTCACAGACCAGCAGGGGCAGGTATGAGCGATGGGAGAATGTTGAAGGACTCTTCGCCGTGCACAAACCCGGGGAGATAACCGGCAGACATATTGTGCTTGTTGATGATGTGATCACAACCGGATCTACGGTTGAAGCCTGTGTTGTGGCACTGCAGTCAGCCCCTGACACAAGAGTGAGTGTGGTGGCCCTTGCAGCCGCACAGAAGCTTACAGTCTGATACTTCTGATAGAACAGTTTCCGCCGGGACAGTGACCTTACTGTTTGACCCTGCCGCTGTTCTTCTTTACAAAATCATCCCAGTTTCTGTATTCCTTCGCAGCAACCGGCTTGTTACTCTGGTAGAAGTGGCAAAGTGCGGCGCCGAGGGCGTCGGTGGCGTCAAGAACCATCGACTCGCTGCTGAACGAAAGAATCGTTTTCAGCATGGAAGCTACCTGTTCCTTGCTTGCCTGGCCCTGACCCGTGATTGACATCTTGATCATCCTGGGGGCATACTCAAAAACAGGCAGGTCACGGTATAATGCCGCCGAAATGGCAGCACCCTGAGCCCTGCCCAGCTTGAGCATGCTCTGCACGTTTTTCCCGAAGAAGGGAGCCTCAATTGCAAACTCATCCGGATGGTACCGGTCTATCAGCTCAAGCGTCTGCTCAAAGATTGTACGGATCTTCCTGAAATGATCCTCCTTCTTCCTGAGGTCAATTATACCGAGGGTTATAAGTGACGGGCTTTTACCGGATACGCTAATGAGACCGTAACCGGTGACGGTTGTTCCGGGGTCAATGCCCAGGATGATCCTTTCAGACTGAACAGCCTTCACTTTTTAAACGCTTGCGGGGGACCGAGGAATAGCTCGGTTGGCAACTGGTTGCCGGCTTCCGACCATATCCGCGGACGCCTGACCGGTAGCACCGATGCCGACTTCGTTCCCTGAAGCACACCAATAGCTGCCTTTAGAGAGGCCTCCTCCGGGTCGCCGAAGTCACGTGTGATGTCATCGGCAGCCTTCACATCAGGCAACATACCGTCATAGAACCGTCCCTGGTCGAGTGAATTGAGATACTCGAACGTGATGGGAGCGAAGACGTATACATAATCAGGATTCGGGTCACTGTCAGACGGGAAGGGGAATCCCCACAGGTTCATCCCTGCCGGTTTTCCGTGGGTGGTGTCGCCAACTATCTTGACATCGACATAAGGCTTCAGGCTGTTTATTACAACCTCACTGGCAGACGCCGAACTGCGGGTTGTGATGAAGACAACCCGGTCAAGACCCAGCGGGCTGGCTGTCCTGACGAACCTGTAACTCTCATTCCACTCCGGTCCCACAAGGCTGTTATAGGTCAGCTTGTAGCATACCTTCGTCGTGTCATTCAGGGTCAGTACGAGGCTTGAAAGCTGCTGCGCAATATCCATGTAACCTCCAGTGTTGTAGCGAAGGTCAATTATAAGGTCAGTAACATTGTTGGCCTTGAAGTTGGCAAAGGCTTCGTTGAGTTCCTGCTCCGAAGGCTCGATAAAGGTTTCGAAACAGAGATAGCCTGTCTTGCCACTGGGAAGGTCAAGGATCTTTGAAGCCGTCACAGAGTTGATTGTGAAGCTTGCCTTTGTGGATGTGTATGTCAGTTCCTGCCCTGCAGGATTGATGAATTTGAACGTGTTGGTTATCCCCGCTGTGGCCGGCCCCATCAGGTTGTTATAGGCTGTGTTGTTCCCTGAAATAAAGATGGGTGCAATGAGCGTGCCGTTTATCTCCTTAACGATCCATCCCCTCCGTACCCCTTTGGGCCAAAGGTCTGAACCCTCATAGAGGCTCACCACCCTGACGTTGTTGGCATTGTCGAGACTTAGCCTGATGCCGTGACCCACGAAACTGCCCTGCATCGAAGCCATGAAACTCTCATAATCGGTAACGAAGCTCCATCTGTCCTTCGACTTATACCTAAGGGCCTCCAGAATATCTTCCGGCCCGTCATAGTCAGAGACTTTTACCGTTGGCATGGTGTTGTACCACAGGTAAACATATTTCATCAGGTCATACAGGCCGTCCCGGGCCCGTTCTTCTATTGTGGGCGTATTATCCTCCGGTACCGGGTCTTTCTTGCACCCGAATAAAACAGGAATGACGAGAAGCGATATGAGAAGTACTTTTTTCATTTTCAGTAGAATTTGATACAAAAGTAACAAAAAATGTGCCGCTTGGTTTATCCCCTCGCTGCCCTGTTCTGCCAGATGACGCTGCCAATGATAAGCATCAGACCGAGCAGTGTTGTATAATAAACAGGTTCGTCGATTATAAAGTGCAGCAGTATCAGTGAGATGAAAGGAGCAAAGTAAACCAGGTTGCCCACCCTGTCAGTGGTCTCTGACATTTGCAGTGCCTTCAGCCATAGCCAGAAGGTGATTCCCATTTCGAAGAATCCGCAGTAGACTGAAGCAGCTATTCCCTTGAAACTCATGACATGGCTGAATGAGCCGGTGGCAAGCATCAGGATCAGCAAGTAGAAGGAACCGAAAACGAAGCTTGTAAAGAGTTTTACAGATTCATCGCGCCTGTCGCGCATGTTGAGGACAAAGTACAGGGCCCACAGCACTCCGCTGATGAGTGCAAGCATCACCCCCAGGGTATCAGAGCGGCCGGGATTGAGCGGGGCCCCCTGGGAGGAGATTATGTAGACACCTACCAGGCTTATGCCCAGGGCCACAAAACTCCGTCCCGGTATGCGCTGCCCCAGCAATGGTATAGAGAAGAAAACAAGAATGATTGGCCAGATCATGTTTATCGGCTGAGCCACCTGGCCGGGCAGTCGGCTGTAGGCAGTGAGGAGTATCAGATAGTATCCCACCGGTGTGATGAGGCCCAGCAGTGCAGACCAGGCAAGGTCTTTCAGGGTAGTCTCCTTCAGCAGGTAAAGTTTACCCGTAAGCACCATTATAACAAAAAGCACTGCCATTGAGACGAAGGTGGTGATTCCCAGCATTGTAACGATGCTCAGTTCTGAGAGAGCCAGCTTGAATGCAGTAGGGATTGTGCCCCAGAGAAAAACCGAGAGGGCGGCATAAATATATGCCTGCGAACTCTTCTTCATCATTTTCAGCTGATCATCCCGAAGCCGGTGTATGGCACCAGTGCGGCAGGTATCCTGATTCCTTCAGGTGTCTGGTTGTTCTCAAGCAGGGCTGCCACGATACGCGGCAGGGCCAGAGCACTTCCGTTGAGGGTATGGCACAAGGTTGTCTGCTTCGCCCCCTTCTCCCTGAAGCGGCACTTGAGCCTGTTGGCCTGGAAAGCCTCAAAGTTAGACGTGGAGCTTACCTCCAGCCAGCGCTGCTGTGCTGCTGACCACACCTCAAAGTCATATGTCATTGCAGAGGTGAATGACATGTCTCCGCCGCAGAGCCTGACAATACGGTAAGGCAGCTCAAGCCTGACAAGCAGGTTCTCTACATGACTGACCATCTCCTCAAGTGAATCATAGGATTTCTCCGGATGTGCTATCTGCACTATCTCTACCTTGTCAAACTGGTGCAGCCGGTTGAGGCCCCGGACATGTGCCCCCCATGAGCCTGCCTCGCGGCGGAAGCAGGGGGTGTATCCCATGTTCCGGATGGGCAGTTCGGACGCTTCCAGGATCACATCGCGGTAAATGTTTGTAATTGGCACCTCGGCGGTGGGGATCATGTACAGGTTGTCGATTCCCACATGGTACATCTGTCCCTCCTTGTCAGGGAGCTGGCCTGTGCCGAAGCCTGAGTCCTCGTTCACAACTATAGGGGGTTCAATTTCCCGGTAGCCGGCTTTTTCGCCCTCATCAAGGAAGAAATTTATCAGCGCCCTCTGCAGCTTCGCACCCCTGCCCTTGTAAACAGGGAAACCGGCGCCGGTGATCTTTATCCCGAGATCGAAGTCGATGATGTCATATTTCTTTATAAGGTCCCAGTGGGGAACTGCACCTGCATGCAGTTCAGGCACGGTGCCGCCGCTGCGTACAATAACATTGTCTTCGGCGCTTTTACCCGGAGCCACCAGTGCATGGGGCAGGTTGGGCATCCTGACCAGCTCAGCCTGCATTTCGCGTGACACGTCCTCAAACATGTCGGCTAGCTGCTTCTGTTTTTCCTTCATGGCGCCGATGCCCTGGCGGGCAGCATCAGCCTCATCTTTGCGCCCCTCCTTCATCATGGTGCCAATCTCGCGCGACAGTGTGTTGAGCTGCGCCTGGATGGAGTCACTCTCTGCCTGGAGCTCACGGCGGCGCCTGTCAAGGTCAAGTACATGCTGCACTATCTCGGTGGCATCGAAGTTCTTGACCTTAAGCCGCTCAATTACGAAGGATGACTGTTCACGGATCAGGTTGATTGTTAGCATACCGGAAGGATTTTTTGTGATAAGCGGGGTAAAATTAAAACAAAAACTCCTGAAAATATGCGCTTCAGCGTATTTTTCAGGAGTTCCTGTAAGTTGACTTTATCTTATTCTGCTGCGGGTTTAACCGAGACGTAAGATTTATTGTCGCTCTTCTTCTTGAACTCAATCGTTCCGTCTACCAGGGCGAAGAGGGTATGATCCTTGCCCAGTCCGACGTTTTCACCCGGGTTGTGTGTTGTCCCGCGCTGACGAACGATAATGCTGCCGGCTTTTACTGCCTGTCCTCCGAAGAGTTTGACACCAAGCCTTTTGCTTTCTGAATCGCGGCCGTTACGTGAACTACCAACACCTTTCTTGTGTGCCATATCGTTTTCTTTTTACTGTTTATCGGTTATTCTTTTGCCTGCTTCTTGGTGCTTTTTGCCGGAGCCTTCTTAACGGCTTCCTTCTTCTCTGCCGGTTCCTTTGCAGCTGCAGCTTTCCTTGCAGGGGCTTTCTTTGTTTCAGCCTTCACCTCTTCGGCAACTGGAGCTTCAGCAGCTTTCTTTTCAGCCTTCGGAGCGGTTTTCTTCTTAGGTGCACCCGGTGCGCCGATACTCAGTATCTCCACCTGGGTGAAGTCCTGACGGTGGCCGGTCCTCTTCTGGTAGCCTTTCCTTCTCTTCTTCTTGAAGATGATTACCTTGTCACCCCTTACATGGGCAACAACCTTACCCTCAACAACGGTGTTGGGTACAAGCGGTTCACCAACGGTGACTGTTCCGTCATTGTCCAGAAGGAGAACCTTTTCAAAATCCAAACTTTCACCTTCAGCTGCCTCAAGACGGTGAACGAAAATCTTCTTTCCCTCTTCTACCTTGAACTGCTGACCGGCAATTTCAACGATTGCGTACATTTTCAATCTCTCTTATATTACTCCGTGAGGCGGACATGCTCCTCTGTGCATGACACTTCTGCGGGCCCCGGCGGATCTCTGTTTTTCGGACTGCAAAGATATAAAAATTAACTTATCTGCAAATCGGTGCCATTAATTTATCAGCATCATCATGTGGATAAAAATTTCCGGAAGGGGGATTACAAAGGTTCATAATATTTATATTTGTCATATCGGCCTGTCAGGCAGAAAATCTGGTAAACTATGCAGAATAAGCTTATTCGTCTGAAGGTCATAGGCATTTCATACAGCCAGACACAGTCAGGCGCCTATGCCCTCATACTGGCGGAGGAAAACGGAGAGCGACGGATACCAATAATAATCGGAGGTTTCGAAGCTCAGGCAATCGTCATCAAGCTTGAGAACCTGGAGCCTCCAAGGCCACTGACACATGACCTCTTCCGGAGCTTTGCCGAAGCATGCGGCGTCACGGTTGAACAGGTGCTTATAAACAGGCTCCGCGAAGGAATATTCTATTCAGAGATCATCTGTACTGACGGTGAGAGGCGTTTCAGCATCGACTCACGCACTTCTGACGCTGTGGCGCTGGCACTGAGGTTCGAGTGTCCCATATTCATTGAACCTCAGATACTTAATGAGGCGGGGATAGTGATGAGCGCAACCCCCGAGGAGGAGCAGAAGAAGGAAACTGAACCGGTGAAGGAGAAAAAACAGCCGGCTACAAGCGAATACAGTGAATATTCGGCCCAGGAACTGAAGGATATGCTCTCGGATGCAATCAGCCGGGAGGACTATGAGCAGGCAGCAGCCATCCGTGACGAGATGGCCAGAAGAAAAGGACAAGGATAATAATCGAGGGAGAAATGAGGATTTTAAAGGTTTTGATTGCAGCAGGGCTGCTTATTCCGGTACCCCTGCTGTCGAAAGAGTACAGCGTTAAGTCACCTGACGGTAAAATCAGTCTCTCGGTGGAGACCGCCACCGGCATGACAGTCACTGTAAAATATGACAACCGTGAGATAATTTCAGGGCTGTCACCCGAACTGCAGCTTGAGGGAGTGGTCATACCCGGCCCGAAGCCTTCCGTGACAAAGGCCGTCACCTATTCGGTTAACGATGTGATTGTCCCGGTTGTGCCTCATAAGAACAGCCGGGTGCCTGACAGTTATAACGGCCTCACCCTTCGTCTCCGGGGCGGTTCATCGGTCGAATTCCGTGTATATGATGACGGGGTTGCCTACAGGTTCGCAACAGCTATAAAAGGGAACGTGACAGTGAAGAACGAGCGCTTCGGATTCACCCTGCCCGCCGGGACAACTGCCCTGTGGCCCTCCGAGAAGGGCTTCATGTCACACAATGAGTGCACATTCTACCCGGCATCAATGGACACCGTGGGACCTGAACACCTGGCCAGCCTGCCGGCACTCTTCACCACCGGCGGGGTGAATATCCTCCTCAGTGAGGCAGACATTCAGGATTATCCCGGACTGTGGATCAACGGTGACGGACACGGCGGAGTGACCGGAGTGCTTCCGGCATACCCTGGAGCTGAAAAGGCAGGCAACGACCGCAACGTATATGTGACCGAAAGGAAGGATTACCTTGCCGTGACATCCGGGACACGCACATACCCCTGGCGGCTTTTCATAATCACCCCTGACGATGCAGGCCTTGTGGAGAGCGAAATGGTCTACAGGCTGGGTGCACCTCCTGCACCGGGGTCCGATTTCTCCTGGGTGAAGCCAGGCAAGGTGGCATGGGACTGGTACAATGCCAACAATCTCTTCGGTGTTGATTTCAGGGCAGGAATAAACAATGACACATATAAGTATTATATAGATTTTGCATCTGAGAACGGCATTGAGTACGTCATACTCGACGAAGGATGGTACAGGCTTGGGAATGTCCTTGAGCAATCGACTGAAATTAATGTACAGGAGTTGTGTGATTATGCGGCATCAAAAAACGTCGGCATCATCCTTTGGGTGGTTTGGAAAACGCTCTATGACCAGGTTGATGTTGCCCTTGCACAGTTTGAAAAGTGGGGTGTGAAGGGGATCAAGGTCGACTTCATGCAGCGCGACGACCAGTGGATGGTCAATTACTACCATGAGGTGGCAGCGAAGGCGGCTCAGCACAAACTGCTTGTGGATTTCCACGGCAGTTACAAGCCTGACGGGATAGAGCGCACATGGCCCAACGTGATCACCCGTGAAGGGGTCAAGGGGCTGGAACACAACAAGTGGAGCGATGAGACCAATCCTGAACATAACCTTACGCTGCCGTTTACGAGGATGGTGGCGGGTCCGATGGACTACACCCCTGGCGCTATGGTCAACATGCAGAGGCGCGATTTCAAACCGGTGTTCTACAGGCCTGCCAGCCAGGGGACAAGGGTTCACCAGATGGCTATGTATGTTGTGTTTGAAAGTCCGCTGCAGATGCTGGCTGACAGCCCTTCCAACTACAGGCGCAACCAGGAGTGCACAACATTCATTGCAGGGGTGCCGGTGACATGGGATGAAACCAGGGTGCTGGCAGCCAAAAAAGGCGACAATATCGTAATCGCCCGAAGGCACGGCAACGTATGGTACCTTGCCGCAATGACCGACTGGAAAGCATTTGAAACGGAGGCTGACCTTTCTTTCCTGCCGGAAGGCAGCTATAATATTGAAATCTTTGCTGACGGAATCAATGCTGGCAGGCACGGGGAAGATTACCGCCATACCACAGGTACCGTTGCAGCCATGGAAAAAGTAAAGCTCTCCCTTGCACCGGGAGGCGGATGGGTGGCAAGGATAGCACCTGTTGCACAATAAACCAGGGATAGAATCATGAAGCAATACCTAGACCTGCTGAGCCATGTAATGGAGCATGGCATTGAAAAGAGAGACCGGACAGGCACAGGAACGATAAGTACCTTCGGTTACCAGATGAGATTCGACCTCAGCGAAAGGTTCCCGGTGCTGACAACCAAGAAACTGCACCTGAAGTCGATCATCCATGAGCTCCTCTGGTTCCTGAGCGGGAGCACCAATGTACGTTCACTCCAGGAGAAAGGGGTGAAAATATGGAATGAGTGGGCTGACGCAGACGGTAACCTGGGGCCAATTTACGGGTACCAGTGGCGATCATGGCCTGCCGCTGACGGCCGGACAATTGACCAGGTGAAGGCTGTAGTCTCTTCACTGAAGAACAACCCGGACTCACGCAGGCATATCATCTCAGCATGGAATGTAGGCGAGCTGGAAAAGATGGCCCTGCCTCCCTGCCATATCCTGTTCCAGTTCTATGTGGCTGACGGCAGGCTGTCATGCCAGCTCTACCAGAGAAGTGCCGACATATTCCTTGGAGTGCCTTTTAATATTGCGTCATATTCACTGCTGACGATGATAATGGCTCAGGTGACAGGACTCAAGCCTGGCGAATTCATTCACACCCTTGGAGATGCCCATATATACCTTAACCATATTGACCAGGTAAGGCTTCAGCTCACCCGTGAACCGCGCCGCCTGCCTGTTATGCTGCTTAACCCTGAGGTGAAGGATATTCTTGAGTTCAGGTACGAAGATTTCACATTGACGGAGTATGACCCTCACCCAGCCATAAAAGGCGATATATCTGTCTGAAATGATCACAATAATAGTAGCAACAGACCGGAATAACGGTATCGGTTACAATAACGGCCTCCTGGCAAATATTCCGGGAGACCTGAAGAGATTCAGGGAGATTACGATGGGTCACAGCCTCATCATGGGCAAGAAGACATGGGAGTCGCTCCCGAACAAACCCCTGGCGGGAAGGCAGAACATTGTTATTACCGACAATGAGCTCGACTGCTTCAACTGTGCCGATACGGCCCGGTCGATAGAGGAGGCGGTGAGTCTTTGCAGGCCGGGGAATGAGATATTCATTATCGGTGGGGGTTCGGTTTACAGGCAGTTCATGGCGCAGGCTGACAGGCTGATGGTGACTCATATCGATGCCGAGTATACGGCTGACACATTCTTTCCTGAGATCAGCCCCGATGAATGGTACGTTTCTGAAAATGAAGATTTCCTTTCAGAAGATCCCTCGCAGATAAGCTTCTCATACACAACCTATCTCAGGCGCAGGTAAGGATAAGACACACCGCCTGTACCGGGCACGGACAGGCTTCCCGGTACTCTCCCGTCTCAGTCCCGGGTAACTTTTTTTTCATTTGTCCGTTAAACCGTAAGTGTTTTC
>JAKAXP010000159.1 GCA_021816545.1 Bacteroidota bacterium | reverse complement strand
ATGTAAACATCCGGTATGGTTCATCAACACCCTTTGTTACCAGGTCATCAATTAGCACTCCGATATAAGCCTCATCGCGCTTAATTATGAACGGAGTCTTACCCTTAACTTTCAGAACAGCATTTATTCCGGCAATAAGTCCCTGGGCACCGGCTTCCTCATATCCGGTTGTGCCGTTTATCTGACCGGCAAAAAACAGACCTCCTACCCTTTTCGTTTCCAGAGTATGTTTCAGCTGTGTCGGCTGAAAGAAGTCATATTCTATGGCATATCCCGGTCTGTAAATAACAACATTCTCCAGTCCCCTGATTTCCCTCATCGCAGCCAGCTGTGTCTCCATTTTCAGACTGCTTGAAAAGCCGTTGATGTAATATTCGTTCGTATCCCATCCTTCAGGCTCCAGGAACAGCTGATGCGACTCCTTCCCCGCGAATGTCACAATTTTATCTTCAACGCTCGGACAGTACCTTGGACCCCTACCCTTTATCCTCCCCCTGAACAGAGGTGAGAATTCAAGTCCTGCGCGAAGAACTTCATGCGCTCTCTCATTTGTATGGGTTATGTAACAGCTTCGTTCGTCATCAATACTTACAGAGTCGTTAATGTATGAGAAGCACCTGCCGTCACCGTCACCTTTCTGTTCCGTCATGGCAGTGAAATCAATACTCCTTCCGTCTATTCTTGCGCTGGTTCCGGTCTTAAGGCGTTCTACCTCAAAACCCATCCCGAGTAACTGTTCACTCAGACCCTTTGAAGCAGGGTCACCCGAGCGTCCTCCTGACATTGTGTTGAATCCTACATGCATCAGTCCGTTCAGGAATGTACCGTTAGTCAGTATAACAGCGTCTGCCCTGAATTCCGTTCCAAAAGCAGTTGTAACTCCTTTCACGCTGCCATCTTCAATAATTAGGCCGGTTGCCTGTTCCTGCCAGATGCTCAGGTTACCCGTATTTTCAAGTATCTTCCTCCACTCCCTGCTGAAAAGCATTCTGTCACACTGAGCACGCGGACTCCACATAGCCGGACCCTTGCTCCTGTTCAGCATACGGAACTGAATCATGGAGCGGTCAGTAACAATTCCTGACATGCCCCCCAATGCATCTATCTCCCTGACTATCTGACCCTTGGCTATGCCACCCATAGCGGGATTGCATGACATCTGGGCAAGTTTGGTCATATCCATTGTTATCAGGAGAGTATTAGCTCCCATAACAGCAGCGATATGCGCGGCCTCGCAACCTGCATGCCCTCCGCCAACTACAATTATATCATATCTGAATTTCATTCGGCATATGATAAAGCCAGATACATTTCTTCCATCTCTGTCATCTTCTGCTTCTCCCCTGCTGTACTGTCATCATATCCGCATAAGTGAAGGAATCCGTGGAAAATAATCCTCCTCATTTCAGTTCCGGCAGATACACCGAATTTAACGGCATTCTCCCTTACCCGGTCTGCACTTATGTATATCTCACCGTTAACGGTGTTCCCTTTTCTATAATTGAAAGTAATAATATCCGTAAGATAATCATGACCGAGAAACTCCACGTTAATCTCATAAACTTTCTCATCATCGGTGATTACCACATCAACCAGACCCGCTCTCAACCCGGCATCTGCTACAATCTTCCCGGCAATCTTCTTTATGATTCTGCTGTCACGAAGCCTGAATTTATCAATATCGTAATGGAAGCTGATTCTCAAGATATCAGTATTTAAATCTCATTTTCACCTGGCTTCCAGACATGTTATATTCAATTATATCAGCCAGGCTCTTCATAATAAACACGCCACGGCCATGAAGGTTCTCAATATTTTCAGGATCAGTCGGGTCAGGCAGGTTGTTGTAGTCAAAACCTTCACCCTGGTCAGTAACCGTAACCTCAAAAAGATTACCGTCAGCAGTAAAGTCAACGGTTACAGTTTTTTCAGCATTACCTTTGTTGCCGTGCAGTATCGCATTATTTACGGCCTCCACCGTCGAAATAAGAATCTTCCCGTATACCTCATCTGATATACCGAGCTTCTTCGACAGTGTATCAACCAGAGTTTCAACAACGCGTAACTTTTCAATGTCCGAATTAATTGTAATGCTTTCCATTCCTGAATCCCTATTCACTATTCTTAACTGAAAGGGTATTTATTTGTTGCAAAATTTAGTCATTTTTTTGAAAGCCACTGTTCAGGGTCCAGCTTTTTCTTCTCCTCGTACACCATAAACTTGAGAACAGCCTTTCCCCCGTCCCCGTTATCAAGATAAACATCGCCCAGTTCCTGGCCCATTGCCACAGCCTCTCCCGCCTTTACTCTGACGTTCACCAGGTTCTGGTAAACCGTAAGATACTTTCCATGTCTGATTATGACGGCCATATTGGCTCCTGAAATTGCAAAAACCCTTACCGTCTCCCCCTTGAAAACCGATCTGGCCTTGGTTGGTCCGCTGGAAGTAATTTCAATTCCTATGTTATCCTCGGTAACATTCTTCAGTACAGGGTGAGGCTGAAGCCCGAAATGGCTGGTTACGATTCCCCTGTCTACCGGCCAGGGAATCCTTCCCCTGTTTTCTCCAAATGAATCGCCAATAACTTTCATCTCCCTGCTCATCGGAACAGTTTCGCTTTTCTTTCTTTCCTCCTCAATAAGCCTCTCTATTTCCTTTTCTATCTGACGAGCTATTCTTCTCTTTTCCTCGAGTTCCTGCTTCAGCTGTTTTTCCTTTTTTCCCAGGTTGGTTACCAGTCTTTCCTTACGGTTCTGCTCCTCTCTCAAAATTTGTTTCTGCCTTACCTCCTTGTTCTTCAAATCGTTTACGTTCTTCCTGTCATTTTCGAGCCGTTGTCTCGTTGTCTGAAGCTCACTGTAAAGCGTTTCTATAGTCTCAGTTTCTTTTCTCCGGTATTTCGCAACCTGTTGTATGTATTTAAGCCTCTTGTAACCCTGA
The DNA here is from genome assembly GCA_021816545.1 of Bacteroidota bacterium. Lineage (GTDB taxonomy): Bacteria > Bacteroidota > Bacteroidia > Bacteroidales > VadinHA17 > SR-FBR-E99. Next base: position 2,536 of record JAKAXP010000159.1, on the reverse strand, counting down.
TTGAAATCTGCCGAGGAGAGGATAAACGCAACGGCCGGGGTTCCTTTTGTAGCTTTGTATGCGCTTACTATTGAACCGGCATAATCCTTCCTTAGCTCATTCAGATCCTGCTCAAGCATCTCAGTGGCAGTGCTGTTCAGGCTAATCCGGTACTCAAGCAGGCTGATCTCCTGTCCGTATTCATTTATTAGTTTTTCCCTGAGGTTTAATTTCCGGCCTATCACCCGCAGTTCATTCAGGTTTTCGTTCTTTTGCGTCGCCGTAGTCCTGAGCATTTTGTCAACATACTCTATCTCCTGCAGGTTTTTTTTCCGCAGCTCCTCAAGCTCAGCGCGGCTTTGTCCTGAGATAACCGCAGGGACCAGCAACACCAGTGATAATATGGCAAACAGATACTTCAAAGCGTTTCTCTCCTGTATGCAGGCAGGTTGAATTCTATGTCAGAATCATACCCTAAAATAAGATCATCGATAGAAAGTTTCACGTGAAACATCTTTTTATTCTCATCCATTGTTATAAGAGAAGCGTACTTCCTTCCCTCATTTGAAACGAAGTTACCGAATGAAAGATATATTTCATGATCTGAAGACAAAGCGTCTATTTTCTGCGAGCAAATCTTCAGTTCGTTTGTACATATCGAGACTTCCCTTGTAAATTCCTCATTACCTGAAATAAAGCCAATTTCATTGTTATCTGAACTCCGGAAAATTTCATTGTTTTCTGACGGCATATCCCCGAAAATGATGGTCATAAAATCATCAGGCATTCCGTTCCTAAGCAAAACCTCATTCTTTTTCCCTACATAGACAACCCTGTTGATTCTGTCAATTGCAGCAATGTCATTCCCTACCATCAGGAGCCTTACCAGCTCTATGCCAAGCGGTCCCCTGACCGAACAGTAAAAATCACCCTTTCTGTTAAGTCTTGCATGCAAACCGAATTTACCCTCAATTTCAGTACCATTCAGCTCAATACTCCCTTTTCTGATTTCAAAACCTGCCTGTGTGATGTTGTTGTCAATCACAGAGCTTATAATAGCAGCATAATCAGCGGCAGCGGGTTCTGCCGGCAATTCCGCACTTCTTCCCCTTTTCAGGCTGCTGCAGCCCGCCAGCACCGTTATAAAGATGATTGATATTAATATATTCAATGCTTTCCGCATTCTTCTATCTCCTTCTCAAGGTATGATTTTGAGCCGTCCTTTTCCACTGACTCCTTCCAGTAAACCACAGCTTCAGCACATTTTCCCAGAGCCTTCTTTATAAAGCCCATGTGCTCGAGAAGCTCCGGATCCTTTTCTTCATTATTTTCAAATATCCGGAGCATTTCCCTGTGCGCTTCCCTGTACCTGCCCATTTTGTAAAGTACCCAGGCATAAGTATCTATATAGGTCGGGTTTTCACCGTCTGTTTCCATTACCTTTTCTGCCATCTTCAGGGCTTTTTTCAAATCCCGGTCCCCTTCAGCAAGGAAATAGGCGTAGTTGTTCAGCAGAAGAGGATCATCCGGTGAAATTTTAAGAGCCTGCTCATAATATGAATAAGATGTTTCATAGTCCTTCATCCTGTATTTCAGGTCGCCCATCATAGACATCACCTGCACCTTCAGCTGGTCATTGTTTCCCGCCAGGATAAGGGCCTTCTTCAGTTCCCCGTCAGCTACCTCATATTCCTTCAGTTCCATGGCAGCAAGAGCATAATAAACCTTTCCCAGAATGCTCCTGTTATTGTCCCTCGAATATCCCGAGGCAAGGTTATACAATTTCCTGTAATCCTTCTTCTCGGCATAGAGCACCATCAGCCTCTCCCTGAACCAGAATCCCGGTCTTCCGTCACTCAGAATTTCCTCATATCTCTTTATGGCCATATCGGTCATTCCGGCTGCTTCATATACTCCCGGCCGTAATGACATAATCTCTTCGTCTCCCCTGTAATTTTCTTCCAGAATAACCAGACTTACGATAAGGGATTCTGCATTGTCCGCAATGTACGCCGAGTCACCTGCCAGCCGCTGTGCAACTGCAATTTTCTGTTCTCTCTCAACAACATCACTTCTGAATACGTTATTCAAGTAAGCCGAAATACCGGAATATTCCTTCCTGTAAACAAGACTTAACATGTACAGTAGCTGTGTTTCTACATCATCAGGGTTTTTTTCGATCATTCCGGTGTATATGCTGTCGCTTTTTTCCCTTAAACCCTGTTCAAAGTATATATCGGCAAGGAGCGCCCTGAAACGTGTCTCATCGGGGTATTGAGAAAGAAGCTTGGTGGTTCTCCTGGCTGCTTCGTCGTACTCTCCTCTCCCGAGCAACCCTGAAATCATCATCAGTGACATATCCGGAGTAAGCACTCCCTCGGTGTCCAGGATCCTGAAAAGTGAATCTGCCCTGACAGCATCTCCCTTCTCTGAATACAATCCTGCCAGGATCCCGTTTATTTCAACTGCTTTACGGTCAGCATCAAGCGCTCTTTTGAAATAAACCAGTGCTGAATCCTTCAGTTCATACTGTGTAAACAACGAACCGGCAGCAAGC
>JAKAXP010000158.1 GCA_021816545.1 Bacteroidota bacterium | reverse complement strand
AAATGGATCTTCCCCGTAAGAGACTGGGGATCTGTTATTAATCAATTAATCATTAAATTTGGTGACAGATGCGGTGTTCTTTAAACCCGGTAGCTACTCGTTTACACAAAAATCTACACAGGCTCTGAAAAAACTAACTCCTGAGCAGGTCCTCCAGTTTTATGGATGATGAAGTTTTCTTATCCCTGTATTTGATTATTACCGGGCAGTAAAGATGGATTCCTTGGTCTTTGCCGAAGCTGTTACTTACCGGTCTGCTTCCGGCGACCACAACAGCTCCTGCCGGCACCCGCAACGGAGAGGATTCGCTCTTGCGGAGAAACTCTCCTGTTGTATTGTCAAACAGGGGTGTCGAACCGTTAAGTATAACTCCGGTCCCGATAACTGCATTCTCCTCAATTATCGTTCCTTCATATATTCCACAATTGCCGCCGACAAAGACATTATCCTCAATAATCACAGGCATCGCATTGACCGGTTCCAGTACGCCTCCTATCTGTGAGCCGGCTGAAATATGCACATTACGACCGATCTGCGCGCATGAACCTACCAGTGCGTGGGAGTCAATCATGCAACCGCTGTCAACATATGCCCCGGTATTTATGTAGGAGGGAGGCATAATCACCGTCCCGGGAGCCACATATGCACCACTTCTTACCGAGGTGCCCCCCGGTACAACCCTTATGCCGTCCTCCGTTATGAATGACCTTACGGGAAATGTATCCTTGTCATGGAATGAAAGTGGATTACCGCCATATTCAGTAAGTTTTCCGTATTTAAATCCCATGAGGATCACACTCTTTACCCATGAATTTATCACCCAGCCGGTTTCTTCTTTGACAGCCACTCTGAGCTCACCGGTCTCCAGCAAGGCCCTTACCTTATGAAACAGGTTGATAGATCTTTCTGCGTCACCTGTGCCGGCGATCTCCTCATATTCCTTTTTGAGTTCGGTTGTGTTGGTCATAACCTGCCGATATTTGATTGTTAAAGATCTTCAATTTCCTTCAGAATATCTTCCATAAGCCTGTCTGTCTGCTCCAGGGAGCTTGTCAGGGGCAACCGCAGACGGTTCTTTACCAATCCTGAAAGCGCCAGGGCTGCCTTGACAGGAATCGGGTTGCTTTCAACAAAGCAGGCCTTAAACAGCGGCATGAGCCTGTGGTGCAGAACTGCAGCCTCATCAATGCGCCCTTCTGCAATGAGTTTTGTCATTCTTACAATCGGGAAAGGAGCTATGTTTGAAGCCACGCTGATAACCCCTTTAGCACCGGTGCACATCAAAGGAAACGTCACATCGTCGTTGCCTGACAGAACTGTAAAACCATCCGGGGCAAGTCGTATTAGCTCGCTGATCTGTTCAAAATTGCCTGATGCTTCCTTGACGGCAATGATGTTTTCAATCTCTGCAAGCCGCAGTGTCGTCTCTACCGTCATATTGATGCCGGTCCTTCCTGGTATATTGTAAAGTATAATTGGAGCAGAGGTGGATTCTGAAACAGATTTAAAGTGCTGATAAATACCCTCCTGAGTGGGCTTGTTATAATATGGCACAACTGCCAGGAACGCATCAGGCCCGTATTTTGAGAGTTTTGAAATGCCGGAAATCACATGCCTTGTGGAGTTGGAGCCAACTCCTGCAACGACAGGCACCCTGCTGTCACTCAGCTCCATTACGGTTTCAAGCACCCTTTCCTTTTCTTCCTCCTCAAGGCAGGGTGTCTCTCCGGTAGTGCCCAATGGTACCAGGAAGTCAATGCCTGCTTCAAGCTGCCTCCTGACCAGGCCCCTGAACGACTCATAGTCAATTTCGCCGCCGTCGTCAAACGGCGTGATGAGCGCTGTTCCGCATCCTTTAATATTTCTCATTGTCAAGCAGTTTTTTGAATCTTTCATTTAAAATGGTTCTGAAATCAAATACACCCTCAGTTTCAAGGGCCCAGAAAGCCGCATTTATTGCCCCGGCAGCAAAGCCTCTCCTCGAAAAAGCTTCGTGTGATAAAAGGATCCTGTCATCGGCTGACTCGAACCCCAGGTTGTGTATTCCCGGAATGTGGCCGCACCTTACAGATTGAACAGCGGGCTTCTTACTTGTTTCGCTCTCCACGATGCCGGCGAGGGTGACTGCTGTGCCGGAGGGTGAGTCCAGTTTGAATTTATGGTGAAGTTCGGTTATATAAGGATCGTATCCGCCAGATGATGCGACCATCGCTGATGCGACACGGGCAATTTCAAAGAAGATATTTACCCCTATTGAAAAGTTGGATGCATAAATCATTGTCTTACCCTTTTCCCGGAAGTAGCCGGCAACTTCCTCCCTGATGTCATTCCATCCTGTTGTTCCGATGACAGCGGCCCTGAAATTATCGGCAATGAACCGATAATTTTTCCTGAATGCCTCCGGTGAAGTAAAATCGATGCAGACAGCGCCGGAAGCAATGGCCGGATCGAATGCGCATATATCCTCTGTTGTATAAAGGGTGACATCATCCTTTTCCTGCAGCATGGAAAAGATCTCCTTTCCCATTTTGCCAAATCCTGAAAGCACTATATCAATCATTCGAAAAACTCCTTGTGAAGTGAATTTACCACTGCAGACAGGTCGCCTCTGTTTACTACGAAACTCACGTTGATGTCCGAGGCCCCCTGGCTGATCATTGTTATGTTGTAATCGCTTACCGCACTGAAGATTCTTTTTGCGAGACCGGTAGTCTCCCTGAGGTTTTTCCCGACAACTGAAACCTGTGATTTTTCCCTGCTCACGGAAACCACGGCAAAATGAGAAAGTTCTGCAATTATTTCATCCAGTTTGCTTTCCGGATCAACCGTAAGTGATACGTTTACTTCGGAGGTACTGATGAGGTCAACCGAGGTGCCGTATTTGCCGAAAACCTCAAACAGCCTCGTGAGGAAACCAAAGGAGTTTAGCATCTTGGTTGAAAAGACGTTTACCACAGTAATGTTTTCCTTGAACGATATTGCCTTTACGCCGTTTTCATGAACCTGATCATCACTGAGAATCAGGGTTCCCTGTTTTTCCGGTTCCATTGAATTGAGAACCCTGACCGGGATGTTCTTTTCAACGGCGGGCTGGATTGTTGCAGGGTGAAGGACCTTGGCACCGAAAAATGAAAGCTCGGCTGCTTCGCTGAATGACATCACCGAGATACTCCTTGTCGAGTCAACCTTCCTCGGATCAGTTGTATGAACTCCGTCGACATCAGTCCAGATCTGGATCTCATCTGCATTGGCTGCCATCCCTATCAGTGCGGCAGAATAGTCAGAGCCGCCCCTGCCGAGTGTGGTCCCGGCGCCTTCGGCAGTTGCCCCGATGAATCCCTGGGTAATGACCACATCATTATCCATGAATTTTTCTGAAAGCAATTCCGGCACTTTCTTGCAGATTGCATCTGTCTGCGGCTCACCCTTCAGGTAATGTGAGTCAGTGATGATCATGCTCCTTGCATCAGCATATGCACACTTTATCCCGGTGTTAAGGATCGCCTTATGAATTATTGTTGACGAAAGTATTTCACCGTAAGACAAGATCTTGGCCATCGACATGTCAGACAGTTCCTCAAGGACTGAAATTACCCTTATGATTTCATTCAGCTTTGAAAATAAGTGTTTTACGGATTCTTTTGTCTCATTCACAAGTAATTCATTACCAGCCAGCAACTGATCGGCCATGATTATGTGCCTTTCTTCCAGTCCTGCTGAAAGTACTGAAGCATCATCCGCTTTCCCCCCGGAGGCAAACCCGGCAATTTTTATCAGTGAGTCAGTAACACCAGCCAGGGCTGATACAACTACCACGGTTTTCTGTGGCGAACTCCCTTTTACAATTCCGATCAGCCTTCCAACCGCCTCACAGTCCCTGACGGAGGTCCCGCCAAATTTCATAACTATCATTCTGTTTCTGTTCCTTTTTTCAGTGTTTTAAATATTGTTGTAAGGTCAATGATTGCCTTCTCAATATCCTGTATTTCAATATATTCATTTTCAGTGTGGGCTGATCTGATGCTGCCAGGTCCATAGAGGAGGCATTTCCCCAGGTCGGGCAGGGCCGGGCCGTCACAGCCAAATGACACTGTATCACTTTCAAACCCTTCCAGGTAATAATAATCGAAAGGTTTGTCCTCCCTTATCTTTGAAAGTGTAGTTTTATCATCAGAGATGCTTTTAAGTAGATCACCGATCAGATGAAATGAAGCATTCGTAGTCCTGAAGTAGAGTTTCATGGTCACGAGATCAGGAAGTACATTGTAGGCATTGGCTGAAGAAAGCAATCCGATGTTATATGTTGTGGGTCCTGTCACCGGATCAACAGGAAATTCCATATCTGCCAGTCTGTTGAGGAACAGTCTCATTCTATCCGTTGCATCATCTCCGAGATGCGGATAGCCGGAGTGGCAACTTTGACCCCTGAACTGAACATCGTAGAGCTGGATTCCCTTGCCTGCCTTAATTAGTTTGTTTTCAGTAGGTTCACCGATAATGACATATTTGCAGCCTTTTACCAGGTTATTGGCAACCCTGGCCCCGGTGGAACCTGTCTCCTCGCCTGACACCAGGAGCAGTCCGAAGTTATCAGCCCCTTCATTGTACAGATCCCTGCAAACATTCAGGGCAGTGATTATCTGGCCTTTTGCATCACAGGCGCCTCTTCCTGAAACACGACCCTTCTCAATACGCGGCGGAATGTAAGGCGGAACGGTATCAAGATGGGTGCAGAAGACTATTTCAGGTGAACCCCATTTGTAAAACAGGTTTATGCTTCCGTCACCGACATCCTGAATTTCCAGGTCAGCGCCCGGAGCCCTAAAATTCTCAGCTATATGCCGTGCAAGTTCAACCTCCTTTCCCGAAGTTGAATCTATCTTCATTATCTGCTCAAGTTCCGCAGTTATTATCTTCATAGCCTGATAAGATCAAAAAAAAGGCACGAACCTGAGATTCGTGCCTGTATCTATACACAAAATCCCTCATCGCCGGTGAGGTTTCTTGCCTGAATGTTTTATGTATTTTGAATAATTATTCATTAAATAATCATGCATCTTTCCTGAAAAAGTGACAGCAAAAGTAAGAGAATTTTGTTTCCACCAACATTTCATGAAAAAATCTTTAAAGAAATTTTTTGGGGTGTGTCTGACGCCGGACTTGTAACAAAATATGCGTTTTTGCAGCTTAATCAGGAAGAAAGATAACCTGACCGGATCAGAAAGCAATCCCCGGATTGATTATCGACAGGTGCAGTCAGCGATTGATTACAAGATCACTGTATCCTCAGTGCTTTGGCCGGACTGTAACCGGCTGCTTTCATTGTCTGGAAGCTGACTGAGAGGAATCCAATTATCAGAACGGCAATGGTGGCAACAAAAAAGATCAGCGGGCTGACATTTGCCTTGTCTGCAAATCCCTCAAGCCAGAATCTTGATCCGAACCATGCCATTGGCCATGCTATCAGTGATGATATCATGATGAGTATCACTACTTCCCTTACCAGCAG
>JAKAXP010000157.1 GCA_021816545.1 Bacteroidota bacterium | reverse complement strand
TAGTGTATCGGGACTGACATACCTGTCACTGCTTTCATGGAGAGCCCTGATAATTTCAGCCGGCGAAGCTTCGGGTACTGCCTGCATCAGCGATGCTGACAGTCCGCTTATTACAGGGCAGGAGAAGGATGTACCGCTACCGCTGTGCCACAAGCCGGGTTCAAACTGGATGGGGATGGCAACTCCCGGTGCAACCACGTCAGGCTTGACCTGTCCGTCGGAGGAATAACCGGCAGAGGAAAAATCGGCGATTGTGAGATCCTGCCTGAGTGCACCGACGCACAGCACGCTGTCGCCGTCGGAAGGGGCTATGATCCGGACCCACTCCTTGTTACGCTCGTTGCCAGCGCTGTTGACAACCAGGATGCCCTTTGATACTGCAACGTCAGCCCCCTTTGTTATAAACGGGCGGTCTCCGTCCATATCGCTAAATGAGTAATCCATCGAGGGGTCGTCAAACGTAAAGTAGCCAAGGGATGAGGTTATAACGTCAGCACCGGCACTGTCTGCATATTCAGCACCTGCAACCCAATAATCCTCTTCAACAGGGAATTCGGAACCGTCATCTTCTGTTCTCAGAAGGAGATAATCTGCGCCGGGGGCAGTCCCGTTGATAATATCCGGCAGTGAGCCGGCCAGTATTGAAAGCACTGATGTACCGTGGGTATGATAATTATAGACATTGCTGTTCATGAGCACAAAATCATGGGTTGCTACAATTCCACCCCTCTTTCTCAGCGGTTCAAGGGCCTCTATTTTGTCGGCATTTACGAAACCGGCATCCAGCACGGCAATAGTAATATTCCGGCCGATAAGGCCTGATTCGTGAAGTATGTTCCCGTTGAGGGGAATACGCGGATCAAATGCCGGAGGGCTGGCAAGTATTTCTGTATTGCCGTATTTGCTGTAGCTTCTTTTTGCCGGCTCAGCCGGATGCTTGACAAGTTGGATGCTGTCAATAAAATCATACGCTTCCAGGGTTGTCACATCTTTGGGTAAGGGTGTACTGAAGAGGGCGGTGTTCAGCCACTTTGAGGTACACCTCAGGGTGAATCCTGAAGCGGTGAGAGTGTTTATATGCTGCAGGCTGACTGGGATATCGCTTTCTGTGATCAGGGGGATGCCGTATTTCTCTCTCCTGGCTATGGCAGCAGGAGAGAGAAGCTCCTCCGGTGAATAATCGCCTGAAGATTCTGTTTTCTCATTGAACCATACCCGGTAGAACCACAGGTCATCATACCCCTTGGAGGCAGATTGTGCCCTGACCTGGTTTGCTCCGGCAAAGAACAGGATCAGGAATGCCGCGATGACTGTGTATCTGCTCATTTAATTACAGTTCCGGAAATATCTGTCACCTCTATTCTTCCCTTGTTCTTTTCAAGGTCATCAAGAAATTTTGTCTCCTTGTCAGCCAGTTTAGGATCAGCAGGAACCCCCTCCTTGTATGTAATGATCTGTTTTAGTGATCCGTCCTCATTGAAAACCATCCATTCGCCAGTCCGCAGATCCCCGTGGTACCTACCTTCATACTGCAGTTTACCGTTAGGATGGTAGTATGAGAATGGGCCTTCAAGCTTGCCTGCCAGGTACTCTGCCCTCAGGCAGACAGAGCCGTCAGGGTAGTACTGCATCCATTCGCCGCTGCGGTTACCCATATCCCAGGCCACCTTTTCCGCAATGGTGCTGTCAGGGTAGTATTTGACCGAAAGGCCGTGCCTGATATCATTGTGATAGGATTCTTCGGAGATAAGGTAATGTGGCTGTGTGGCTGACCAGAACTTCCACAGGCCTTCCTTGCTTCGGGCGACATATTTTCCTTCAGCGGCTCTGGTACCGTCTCCGTAATAAAAGACCGCAGCAGCTTCATCCTTACCCTCGGTGTAGGTCAGTTCAGAAAGCAGTGCGCCCTCCTCGGTGTATCTTTTAAAGAGCCCCACCGGTTTGTCGTCCCTGAAAGTGGCCTCATACATTACCTTGCCGTTGGGGTATTTTTTGACCCACGGGCCCTGTTTTTTGCCTGCAGCATCAGTAAGGTTCTGAGGTATTGCGATTAATGAGATGAGAAAAAGTGAGATAATTATTATTGCCCTGGTTTTCATGATTTGCTTGTCTTGTACAAAGATATAACCAAATAGTTTGCGCTGTTCGTATCCGTGACATCAGAAAAGAGGCTGTATTATTCACCCGTCATGATAACCGGACTGCCAGGTATGGCCTGGGTAAATGTCCCGGTGCCATAAAGGAAAGCCGCGGCTGCTTTCGCGGCCACGGCTCTCTCTGGTGATATATATTGATGTTACTTGACTTCCTCGAAGTCGACGTCGGTGACCTGTTCGTCGCCGCCCTTGCCGCCGGTTTGACCGCCTGCCTGGCCTGCCTGACCTGTCTGCTGGCCTGCATCTGGTCCTGCCTGCTGGCCGGGGCCACCCTGGGCCTGTTTGTACATATCCTCAGAGGCTGCCTGCCATGCTGCATTGATCTCGGCAAGCGCACGGTCAATAGCAGTCAGATCCTTGTTCTTGTGAGCTTCGCGAAGCTGACCCAGTGCATTCTCGATACGTCCCTTCTTGTCTGACGGGATCTTGTCACCGTACTCCTTGAGCTGCTTCTCAGTCTGGAAGATCATGCTGTCAGCGGCGTTGACCTTGTCAGCCATCTCCCTTGCTGCCTTGTCGGCTGCTTCGTTGGCCTTTGCCTCTTCGCGCATGCGGCGAATTTCCTCATCATTCAGACCGGATGAAGCCTCTATGCGGATCCTCTGCTCCCTGCCGGTGCCTTTGTCCTTTGCTGATACATGGAGTATACCGTTGGCGTCGATGTCAAAGGTGACTTCGATCTGCGGTATACCGCGAGGGGCAGGCGGGATGCCGTCAAGGTGGAAGCGGCCGATAGTCTTGTTTCCTGAGGCTATCGGGCGTTCGCCCTGAAGCACATGTATCTCCACCGAAGGCTGGCTGTCGCTGGCCGTAGTGAATGTCTCGGTCTTGCGGGTGGGGATGGTAGTGTTCGATTCAATGAGTTTTGTCATCACTCCGCCCATGGTCTCGATACCGAGTGACAGCGGGGTGACGTCGAGCAGCAGTACATCCTTCACTTCGCCGGTGAGAACACCGCCCTGTATGGCAGCACCTACGGCAACGACCTCGTCAGGGTTGACACCCTTGGAAGGAACCTTGCCGAAGAACTTCTCAACGATCTGCTGGATGGCAGGGATACGTGTTGACCCGCCCACGAGAAGCACCTCGTCAATATCAGATGTCTTCATTCCGGCATCATCAAGGGCCTTCTGACACGGTCCGATTACCGCGTTAATAAGCTTATCCGTAAGCTTCTCAAACTGTGCTCTTGTGAGTGTTTTCACAAGGTGCTTCGGTATACCGTTGACCGGCATTATATACGGGAGGTTGATCTCCGAGGCTGTTGTGCTGGAGAGCTCTATCTTTGCCTTCTCGGCAGCTTCCTTGAGTCTCTGGAGTGCCATCGGGTCCTTGCGGAGGTCAATCCCTTCCTCTTTCTGGAATTCTTCAGCAAGCCAGTCAATAATAAGGTGGTCAAAGTCGTCGCCGCCGAGGTGGGTGTCACCGTTGGTGGATTTTACTTCGAAGACGCCGTCTCCAAGTTCAAGAATTGAAATATCAAATGTTCCGCCTCCAAGGTCGAATACTGCGATCTTGAGGTCATGTGCCTTCTTATCGAGACCGTATGCAAGTGATGCTGCCGTAGGTTCGTTGATTATACGCTTGACTTTGAGTCCTGCGATCTCACCTGCTTCCTTTGTAGCCTGGCGCTGTGCGTCGTTGAAGTATGCCGGAACGGTAATGACAGCCTCAGTGACCTCCTGGCCGAGGTAATCCTCAGCGGTCTTCTTCATTTTCTGAAGCACGATGGCTGAGATCTCCTGAGGGGAGTAATTGCGGTCATCAATCTTAACCCTCGGGGTGTTGTTGTCACCACGGACGACCTCGTAGGTCATCTTCTTCATCTCATTTGTAACCTCGTCATAGCTTCTTCCCATGAAGCGCTTGATGGATGAAACAGTTTTGCGGGGGTTGGTGATTGCCTGCCTCTTTGCAGGGTCGCCTACCTTGCGTTCACCGTTTTCAAGAAATGCTACCACTGAAGGGGTGGTGCGCTTGCCTTCACTGTTGGGTATAACCACAGGCTCGTTGCCTTCCATTACTGAAACACATGAGTTGGTGGTTCCCAGGTCAATACCGATAATTTTTCCCATTTTTATACTGAATTAATCTTTTAAATTCTTTTCTGATATTCCTCAGAGTGACAATGTTTGTGCCACGGCGTTCAGCAGGGTGCGATTATGAAATAATGTCATGGTCATGGGAAAGAGGGGGCAGTCATAATTTTCACTATTATGACAAAACGGCAGACCGGGGTAAAAGAAACCGGCAGGATGATAATCCACATTCTTATTTCGTAGCTTTGCGGGTGACAACAAAACGAGAAGTTATGTCAGTACAGAAGACCGTTAAGATAGTTACCACCCATGTGCTCTACGAGATGAAGCTCAAGGGTGAAAAGATATCAATGCTGACGGCATACGATTATTCGATGGCGAGAATCCTCGATGAGGCAGGCATTGATGTTATGCTGGTGGGTGATTCGGCTTCAAATGTGATGGCCGGATTTGATACAACCCTTCCTATAACGCTTGACAACATGATATATCATGCTGCATCTGTGGTAAGGGGTGTAAAGCGGGCGCTGGTTGTGGTGGACATGCCATTCGGCACTTACCAGGGCAATTCGCGCGAAGCGCTTGCCTCTGCAATAAGGATAATGAAGGAGACAGGTGCCAGTGCGGTCAAGATGGAGGGAGGCCGCGAGATAGTCGAGTCGATTGAGCGTATCATGTCGGCAGGCATACCGGTGATGGGTCACCTGGGCCTCACCCCGCAGTCGATTCACAAGTTCGGCACCTATGTTGTCAGGGCCCGTGAAGAGGAGGAAGCGAGGAAGCTGAAGGAAGATGCCAAGATCATTGAGAAGGCAGGTTGTTTCGCAATTGTGCTGGAGAAGATACCTGCCGCGCTGGCAGGAGAGGTGGCTGAATCTGTCAAGGTACCGGTTATTGGCATAGGAGCGGGTCCGCAGGTTGACGGGCAGGTGCTGGTTCTCCATGACATGCTTGGAATCAATATGGAGTTTTCTCCCCGTTTCCTCAGGAGATATCATAACCTCTATGACGAGATCAAGGGGGCGGTGCATCACTATATCGCCGACGTGAGGTCAGGAGAATTCCCCAACGAGAAGGAGCAGTACTAGAAGGGTCTGAAAGTCTGAAAGTCTGAAAGTCTGAGAGTCTGAAGGTCTTTATTGAGGTCTTGCAGTCTTGCGGTCTTGCGGTCGGAGGCGCAAATGGGTTTAAAACAAAAAGGAAAAAGATATGCCAAAGGGATTCCCGGAAATACTCTACGAGGACAATCATATTATCATCGTCAACAAGCGGTCATCTGACCTGGTGCAGGGCGATGGCACCGGGGATGAGCCGCTGGATGATATTGTAAGGGCTTACATCAAGGAGAAGTACAAAAAGCCGGGGGACGTGTTCCTGGGGGTTGTGCACAGGCTTGACAGGCCGGTCAGCGGATGCGTTGTCTATGCACG
>JAKAXP010000156.1 GCA_021816545.1 Bacteroidota bacterium | reverse complement strand
CACAAAATATCTCATCAGGTATGCGCTTGAAAACTGCCGTGAGGATCTTGAGTTCCTCAACAAGATGATTGACAACGGGCTGATTGAGAGGCTTGAGTTCGTGCTTGCAAACAGCTACATGAGGCTCACATACACCGAGGCCGTAAAGATCCTTGAATCAGCCGGCCGCAAATGGGAGTATCCTGTAGGCTGGGGCCGTGACCTGCAGGCAGAACATGAAAGATTCCTTGTTGAGACTCACTTTAAGAGGCCCGTCATACTCACTGATTACCCGATGAGTATCAAGGCATTCTACATGAAACAGAATGACGACGGAAAGACAGTCAGGGCCATGGATGTGCTCTTCCCCGGCATCGGCGAGATTATCGGCGGGTCGCAGAGGGAGGAGGAGATGGACAAGCTGACGCGAAGAATTGAAGAGCTGAATCTTCCGCTCAAGGATCTCTGGTGGTACCTTGACACCAGGAAGTTTGGCACAGCACCCCACTCAGGATTCGGTCTTGGCTTTGAGAGGCTGATCCTGTTCATGACAGGTATGTCAAACATACGGGACGTGATCCCGTTCCCGAGGACACCGCGGAATGCGGAATTTTAAACTGTTGAATCGCAGGCGCCATGCTCGACCAGAAACTCCAGCAAAAGCTGCTTCAGAAGCTCTCCCCGCAGCAGATCCAGATGATCAAGCTGCTGGAGGTGCCTGCAATGCAGCTTGAGCAGCGGATAAAGAAGGAGCTGGAGGAGAACCCCGCACTCGAGGAGGGTCCGGATGAAGATGATGTTCAGAACGGGGAAGAGGATGAGGAAATAGATCAGGAACAGGCTGAGCGTGATCAGGAGGAATTTGCGCTTGATGATTACCTTAACGAGGAGGACATTCCTGACTACCGCCTGCAGGTCAACAACACCTCAAAGGATGACGAGCGGCGTGATGAGATTCCGTATGCTGCAGGATCATCATTCCACGAAAGCCTGATACAGCAGTTCAACCTGCGCGCCGACACCGAAAGGGAGGAGGCCCTGGGAGAGTATATAATAGGCAACATAGATGATGACGGCTATCTCCGCCGCGAGGTGGAGAATATGGTTGATGACCTCGCCTTTCTCCAGAACATTACAACCGATGAGGCTGAGCTGAACGCCATCCTGAAGGTAATACAGGACCTGGAGCCGGCAGGTGTCGGCGCCCGTGACCTTCGCGAATGCCTTCTTCTCCAGATTGAGAGAAAGGACCAGTCGGTGCCTTCAGTGGCGCTCACCAGGACGGTCCTCACTGACTATTTCGAGGAGTTCTCTAGGCGTCACTACGAGAAGATAATGACGAGGCTGGTTATAGGTGAGCCTGAGATGAAAGGGGTCATTGACGAGGTGCTGAGGCTTAACCCAAAACCCGGCGGCACCGTCAGTGACCCGTTTGCCAGGACCGCGCAGCATATCATTCCCGACTTCATCCTGGATCAGAGTGACAGCGGGTTGGAGCTCAGCCTGAACAACAGGAACATCCCGGATCTGAAGGTGAACAGGGGTTACAGCGAGATGCTCGAGTCATACTCGCGCGACAAGAAAGCCGGCAAGCAGAACCGTGATGCCATCATGTTCGTGAAGCAGAAACTGGATGCTGCCCGGTGGTTCATCGATGCCATGAGACAGAGGCAGAACACACTGCTGCTTACAATGAACGCCATCCTGGAATACCAGAAGGATTATTTCGCCGAAGGCGATGATACGAAGCTCAAACCCATGATACTCAAGGATGTGGCGGAGATGACCGGGCTTGATATTTCAACTGTCTCACGCGTCGCGAACAGCAAATACATACAGACACATTTCGGCATCTTCCCCCTGAAGTTTTTCTTCTCCGAGGGGATGCAGACCGATGCCGGCGACGAGGTGTCCACACGCGAGATAAAGAGGATACTGCAGGAGTGCCTCAGCAATGAGGATAAGCGCAGGCCGCTGACTGACGAGAAGCTGACCGAGATACTGCAGGAGAAGGGGTACCAGATAGCAAGGCGCACAGTGGCCAAATACAGGGAGCAACTGAATATACCGGTTGCAAGGATGAGGAAGGAGATAAAATGAATGCAAAGGATAGCCGCAGGCTGAGAAGGGCGGCTGAGATACTTTCGGTGGTCTTTCACCCGATATTTATCCCGCTTTACGGGCTGATCATAATATACAGTTCAAATACACTGCATTCATTTCTGCCGCTCCAGCTGAAAAGAATGATATTCATCCTGGTGATGGCCAACAACGTGCTTCTCCCCATGGCTCTGGCAACTGTCCTGTATGCCAGGGGAGCCATCAGCACGTTCAATGCGCGTGACCGAAATGAGAGGGTTCTCCTGCTTACTTTCTCATTGGTGATGTACAGCCTGACGGCATTCCTCCTGCTCAGGATGCAGGTTCCCGGGCTGTTCAGGGCGTTCTTCATCGCAATAGCTGTTGTCACCCTCATCACCCTCCTGATAACCGTTTTCTACAGGATTTCACTCCACGCTTCCGGTATCGGCGGACTGCTGGCCCTGGTGTTGTTCATGGCCGGGCTGTATCATATTGGGATGGTCTGGCAGACAGTAGCAGTGCTGCTCACCGGCAGTGCGGTGCTCTCCTCACGGATCTATCTTGAGGATCATACACCTGCGGAAGTATGGTCGGGTTTCTTCGCCGGGGTGGCGATAATGGGTCTTACACTATTTCTTATTCTCAAGTAGGAGGGTAATTGCCTTTTCAAGCAGTTGAGCAGGGTCCGGAAGAGCCGGAAAACAATCAACATGCATTACAGAGGTCAGTTCCGCCAGTTTCCATAGCCTGTTCTGCCTCATTGTGATAAATCCGCAGCGCCCGTCAAGATGACGGCCAAGATACTCCTGCTCCGTCTGGCCCGGGGTGGGGATCAGGACGGCTCCCCTGCCGAGTGATGCCAGCTCCATCACCGAAGTGTATCCAGCTCTTGCCACCACCAGGGATGCTCTGGAGATTATGCGGCGCATGGTGGCAGTCGAAGGAGCAGTGATTATATACAGTTCCTGGACGGAAGAGAGAGGTTTGTTCACCGGGGTGGCAGTCAGCACTGCCAGCGGAACATCACCAACTGAGCATTTGACTTTTTCAAGAAGCAGTGTCCGCTGCGGCTCGGGACCTGACAGGATGAGGCAGGCATACTTTGGCGGCAGGGAAGTGAAATCATCCGGCCTGTAATTTTCATAACCGCGGTCCTCACCACCGGAATTATCTGCCGGATTTCTTCCAGCCCTGCCGGCATCATCAAGGGACGTGCCGGCTAAATTTTTGCCGGCACCGCCGGACTCATCCAGGGATGCGCCAGCCAAATTTTTGCCAGCACTGCCGGACTCATCCAGGGATGAGACAGTCAAATTTTTGCCGGCACCGCCGAACTCCTCCAGGGTGGCACCAGTCATGTTTCCGTAATTACCTCCGGATTTCTCACGGTTCCTATCGGTCATCGTTCCGTCATCTTCTCCATTCCTGCCGGAATCCTCATCTGATAAACAGGCCGGGACAATTCCATCCACCGAAAACCTTGAAAGAGGCCCTATGTATGTGACTTTTGTCGGTATTCTTCCGCCATGTGAGAGCCTGCCTGACAGATTAACCTCTCCCGGATAGTCGGGCACCAGGCACAGATCATACCTATTTATTATAACCCGGTGCACCCATTCTGCAGCCGTCTCCAGCCACCCCAGGAACCGCGGAAATGCAATCCTGACCTGGTGAGTGACATAGACCGAGAAGATATCCTTATGGTAAAATCCGAACCGGTTGTCCGAGATTATAATCCCGGGGCGGATTTCCGCTGCCAGGCGGCGGAGAATCCTGTGGTCCCTTACTGCTGATGCAACAACGCGGGGAAGCTGAAAAAAGATACAGACATATTGTGGTAAAAAACGTGAGTACCTGATTTGCAGTCCGGGGATCTCAATCATTGTGATCCCTGGCAGCTCCTTTCCGGCCATTTTCAGCAGGGGTGCATCAGCTGCAAAAACCACCTCACAGCCTCTCCGCTGCAGCGCCATAGCAAGCGGTATCATCCGTCCGGCATGGCCGAATCCCCAGCTCAGAGGACTGATGAGGACCTTAAGACGGTTCATGGCGTTATCCGGAGACGGAGGTTGCAATGCCCAGCCCGTTGACCCTTCGGGCGATTGCATTGAGTTCACTTACCGGCACTTTTTTCAGGTTGTTACCCAGCGGTGTGTCGCGGTGTATCGTATATATCA
This sequence comes from Bacteroidota bacterium, assembly GCA_021816545.1. Classification (GTDB taxonomy): domain Bacteria; phylum Bacteroidota; class Bacteroidia; order Bacteroidales; family VadinHA17; genus SR-FBR-E99. The sequence continues at coordinate 1,459 of JAKAXP010000156.1, read as the reverse complement.
TCACCTGCTGCGGCCTGAGCCTTGCAATGGCTTCAAGCCATGCGGTTATTTCCACTTCTGTGGTGTTGTCAACCGGCCGGCCGTCACATTCACCCCTGACAAACAGTGTCTGAATTATGAATTTTCCGTCAAAATCCTTTACAAGGTCCTCGAAGCGGCTTATATCAACCTTAACATGGGGCTGATTGAGCTGTATGACCGTACCGGGAATTGCAGAGTCGAGCTTGAGCATGTTCATGTCGGCTTTCTTCAGGGCATCCCGGACGCTTTTTCTGTGCAACATCGAACCGTTGGACAGTACCGATACCCTTGCTTCCGGGAAGAACTCATCGCGCAGTGCAAGGGAGTCGTCTATTATACCGGCGAATGCCGGGTGAAGAGTCGGTTCACCGTTGCCGGCGTAGGTGATTACGTCGGGAGCCTGCCCTTTTTCCCTCATTTCGGAAAGTTTCTTTTTCAGTGCATCATAAACCTCCCGTCTGGAGGGGAGCTTCTCCTTCGGACCGGGTTTGCCGGGTGTCCATCCGCACTCGCAGTAGATGCAGTTATATGAGCATACCTTACGGCTGACGGGAAGGAGGTTTATCCCGAGGGAAACACCCAGCCTCCGGCTGCTAACCGGGCCGAACACGATGCTGTCAAAGAGGAATGTGGGCATTCTGCTGAAAAACTGGTCAAGGGTACAAATTTACAATAATCTCCGCACCCTGATCTCCGCCGGAAGGTCTGTCCGGTTATCAGATTAACCTCCTCACCCTGCTCTCCGCCGGAAGGCCAGCCACATCATCAAATTAACCTCCTCACCCGGCTTTGCGGCAACAGACGCATGTTGACCAGGTCAAAGGGCTCCACCAGCAGCAACCCCGGGCGCTTGCCGGGTTCCAGTGACCCGAGGAGGTCATCCATCTTAAGAGCGCGTGCGCCGTTGATTGTGCCCCACCTGAAAATCTCTTCAGCAGGCAGGCCGGGCGCCGCATCCTGCAAAAACCGCAGCTCGGTGATCATGCTGAGACTGCCGGTCGACGCCAGGCTGTCAGTGCCAACCACGATCCTGCCGGTCACCTCCCTGAGTATGGCTGCCGGAGGCAGCTTACCGGAGATATGCATGTTTGAGGAGGGGCACAGGCAGAACCATGTGTTTCCTGCCGATGCAACCATTTCTGCCTCTTCCCTGGTAATCACAGTGTTGTGTACCAGCAGCACCTGTGATGCTTTTTCTGAGAGCCTGAGAGCCGCCTCTGCATGACCCCGGGTCATTTCCCGTTCATCGTCCGACTCCAGGAAGTGGACCGAGATGACTGAATCCGTTGTGATATGTTCCCTTAAAAGCTGCCACAGCGGTTCAGATACCGAGTAAAGGGAGTGGGGCGTCACCTGTGCCGGAAGCCCTTTTGCTGACATCTCCCCAACGACCCTGAGTGCTCCGGTCATGCGGGTTTCAGCAAGGGAAGGATCGAGT
>JAKAXP010000155.1 GCA_021816545.1 Bacteroidota bacterium | reverse complement strand
GGCAGAACAGCATAAGCTCTTCAGCTTCTTCCCTGATAACTACTGCGGCATCACCCTCACCGACTCCGCCCTCATGAACCCGGTAAAATCAGTCAGCGGCATCATCGGAATCGGCCGTGATGTAAAGTACACCCCGTATCAGTGCCACAGGTGCGATGACAGAAATTGTATCTACCGCACAAGACGGAGAGAACATTAAGGAAGTCGGCAGTACCGGTCGGGAGTTGGCAATCTGCAGTTAATCAGCATTTTATTTTTGCTAATCATGGAGTGAAGGCAGAAGACTTCTGCCTCCGGCTATTGCCTGCCGTCAGTGCGGAACGGCGCAGCCGGCAGACCCTCCCTGTTGTAGAGATTGGCGCCGGCGGGGTTGTCAGCCCATGCATACCTGGCTGCAACCGGCTTCTTAACCTTCCCGCTTTTCAGAATAACCTGTTCGCCCTTTATCCTGGCATCAGCCCAGAAAAACTTCATGTCATCACCGGCGATTGCAAATTGCCCCGGTTTTCTCCCTCCCCAGACCGTCAGCCCTGACCCGGTGTTGTCAAATGAGATGATTAATCTGCGGCCCTTAACCTTCATTGATTTGAAAGTGGGACCCGAATAAACCACATCTGTCTCACCGTATGCAACCTTTCTTGCAACAAGTGCCAGCCTGATACCGACATCCTTTTTGTTTAGAGGATGGATGTCATTCCATTCACCAATGTCATATGTGACTGCTATCCCCGTGGCAGGCAGCTTCACCGCTTCGGCCTGTGCCTCCCTGAAAAGGGCCCAGCCACTATCCCCGGGGTTTTCTTTGGCTTCCATAAAATTGGGCAGTTGCACCAGCAGGAACGGCAGGTCTCCCTGTCCGAAGCTGTGCCGCCAGTCCCCGATAAGTGCAGGCAGGAGCCTTCTGTATTCCTCAGGCCTCCCTGCGTTTGACTCACCCTGGTACCATAAAATGCCTTTTATACTGAAATCAAGAAGCGGAGCCAGCATGGCATTGTAAAGTCCTGCCGGCTTATAGCCGAAGAAGGTCTGTCCTCTAAGCGGAGGCATGACAGCCCCTGTCTTGTATTTCCATTCCCCCTCCAGGCTTGTCCTGTAATCGCCTGCTGCCAGTTCGTAGGTTTTGTCAGGTACGAAACCGGCGTCGCCGAAGTTGCTGATCACCTTTACAGTCAGGATATTTTTTCCCTCCTTAAGTACGCCGGCCGGTATTGTGTACCACCTGGGAGGATACTGGTACGAGACGGTACCGATGAATTTCCCGTTAATGAATGCAGAATCAGCATCCACAATCCTTCCGAGATTCAGGGTGCCTGGAAGGCCGGCTGCCCGGGCAGGTATATCCAGTTCCTTCCTGAACCACACTGTGCCGTTTGTTCCCCTGAGCGGTGTTCCTGACCAGTAGCCGGGAACGGAGAAGCTTTTCCAGTCGTCGGTGTTAAGGTTCTCATCAGACCAGCTGACATCTGGAGTAAGATGACCCGCGTCGGTCTTACTCAGGTCGCTGTACCATTTTGCTATCCTCAGACGGTCTTCGGTTTCGATGTTCCTGATATAGGAGTCAGACTTGAGCTGTTGCAGGTCATTGTAAAATGCCGGGAATTCCTTCAGGCTCTCCTCGCTGATCCAGGCCTCGGCTGGCGACCCTCCGAATGCTGATGTCAGAATTCCTACAGGAACACCGTACACCCGGTTGATCTCTTTTGCGAAGAACCATGCGGCGGCGGAAAAATCGAGAACAGTCTCCGGACCGGCCGTCACCCACCTGCCACCCGAAATGTCGCTCTGCGGGCCACTGAACACGAATACTTTGGGTACAGTGAATGACCTTATCTTGTTATTTTCCGCCGCTGCTATCTCGGACTCATAAAGTGGTCTGACCCGTCTGACAGGCAATTCCATGTTCGACTGCCCTGAGCAGAGCCAGACATCTCCGATAAGGATATTGCTCACAGTCAGCACGTTGCTTGCCGCGACGGTCATTGTATATGGACCGCCGGCCTTCACGGGAGGCAATACAACCATCCATTCACCTGACAGGTCTGCTGTTGCAGAATATTTTGCACCGGTGAATTCAACAGTGACATTTTCACCCGGGGATGCCCATCCCCATATTTTAAGTTCTTTATCGCGCTGAAGCACCATTCCGTCGCTTATGAGTCTCGGAAGCCTCACCTGTCCTTCCAGGGTATGGGTCAGGCAGAGTGCGCTCAGCAGTACTGTGATGAAGTGGATTCGTGTTTTCATATCTCTGAAGGTCTTATGTCTGAAGTCTGATCTGCCGGCAGGCGGACAAGGGTCTGAAGTATAAAGGTTAAATATCTTAAGGAAAATCTTTAATGCAATGCCTTTTGGTCCCGACAGCCTTCGGTTATCGGCGCAGTCTCTGAGGGTAATTGTTGCCAACACTACTGCCTGTTGCCTGCGGCCTCCTGTCTCCGATAACTCTCCGGCGGACCGAGGTATGAGGGCCTGAGCCCGCCAGTATTAACAACTATTTTTTCAAGTACCATCCCGGGGTCAATCATCCAAACCCTGAGGGTGTGATATCCGGGTTCCGTGACAGTGATTTTTCCAGTGACAAAGCGGGAGTTGTTGCGCACTGTCTCCTCCCAATCCCGGTTGAAGTTCTCAGCATTGAATCCTGCCGGAACCACGGTGATGAGTTGCGGCTCACCGTCATCAACTGAGAATCCTATTCTGAAGTTTCTTCCAGGCAAGAAGTTAAGTGAGGGAGCCATATGAAATACAGTTTCAAACTCACCCACAGAGAAGAGGTACATATTATATTCCAGCACGGGGGAGTCTTTCCCTGGCACAGCAGGAGGCGCATCGGTAGCTGCCACTGTACGCATGCCTGAGTGTGTCCTTCCGTAATCTTCAATCCATTCCCACCGCCTCTCTCCTGCATCATGCTTTCCGGTGTAACTGGCTGCCTCCATCGACACGTAGCCGTCAGCCTCAACAAATCCCTCAACAGAGGTCGGATCGGGGGTGGGCGGGTAAAATGCCTTGATCCCGATTTTAATCTCACTGGCGGCAACCGTGACTGTTACAGATCCCTCGTGAAGAGAATGGGAAAATCCCGTTTGGTCTGCAGAAGCTGACCTCTCATCCCTGTCCCGTGTGAGTTCAGCCCAGTCAACCGTAACCATTATCCTTTGCTGGTCAGTTACAGTGCCCTGGTCAGTGCTGAGGATAATCCACGGATTATCGGAGGTGACTTGAAAAATGAAAGGTTCACTTCCCCTGTTGAAAATCTCAAAATATCTTGTCTGCCTGTTAAAGACGTCAAACGGAGGGAGGAGGGGTGCCCCTGATTTGTTTTCTTCCGTCAGGGGCCATGATGTGAGAGAACCCTCCACTGCCACTGCCGGTAATGCACCCGTGACAATCTGCGGGCGTTCCAGTTCTATATGACGAAGGCTGTTTTCCGGCGGGTCATTCCATGCTATATATCCCAGGTGAGCCTGGTCCATGAAGTGTTTCCACCTGCCTCCGGCGTATACGCGGTTATAATATCCCATCAGTGCCGTGTCGGCAGTAAACAGCTGCACCGTACGTTCAGCCATCTCTGAGGCATCAGCCCTACCCTGTGCAGCAAAAAGGGCATTTCTACCTGCAGTGACATACAGCTCGTTCACCAGTGCACACGCCTTCACCGGGAAGAGTACAAGGTGGAAGTACGCATCCTCCATCTCCGCGGGCAGCTGTTGTCCGATCTGTTCTGCCCTTGTTGCCAGGCTGTTATATTCCCGAACAATACGTTCTGCCTCATTGTAATTCACCAGGCTGTAGGTAAACGGAGAGAGAAGCTCCGGTTTCCGCCTCCCGTTGAATCGGGTGTATTCCCTGATAATTTCAGCAATTTCACCTGCATGTTTCTGGCCAAAGACCTCCGCTGCCCACCGTTCTGTCCAGGCTGACATGTCATCACTGCCCAGGGCCTCAGTATCCCATGCCAGGTCGAGGAAGTATTCGATTGGAATTTCATATCCCCTGAAATGTCCAACGTTGACAATCCATATCCTGTCGGCCCCGTACTGTTTGGCAAGTGACATCTGGTCCCATATTTTCGGGATGGGACTGGTATTTACCCACTGGTAACTCCTTGGACCGCCGTGGTAGTCAAAATGATAATAAACGCCTGCCCCGCCGCTCCGTTTTCTTTCATCAGCCGTTGGCAGCCTTCTTATATTTCCCCAGTTATCCTCAGCCCACAGCAGGGTGACGTCATCAGGCACCCTCATCCCCTCGCGGTAGTAGTCCTGCACCTCCTTGTAGAGGCACCACATCTGAGGTACCCCGGTAACATCAGGATTGAGTTCCTCAGCGATCATCTCACGCTGAACCCTGACAATATTTTCGAGTTTTTCAATATTTGCAGCAGGTCCGCCAGGTCCCATTTCGGTATCGTCAGCGCCACGGAGCCCCATTGTCAGGATGCTTTCGTAATCCTTGTTGCGCCGTATGCCGTCACGCCAGAATTTTACCAGTGTGTCTGCATGGTGAGTCCAGCTCCAGCTGCCGAGGGTTTTCTGGTACCTTCTGTCCCATTCCTTCTGCGCCCTTATCATCGGCTCCTGGTGGCTGGTGCCCATAACGATACCGTATTCATCGGCCAAGGCGGCATTGCGGAGGTCATCCTCGTTGAACGCATTGTTCCACATTGCCGGCCAGAGGTAGTTGCCTTTCAGCCTGAGGAGCACCTCGAATATCCTTGAATAGAATTCGCTCCCGTAGTTTGCAACACCTGGAGGAACAGGCGGGTTGTCTGACGGGGTCACGTTCCCGTATTTATATAAAACCCATCTTGTCAGGGCTGGATACTCATCGTTCAGGAAGATGCCGCGGTATTTCACCGAAGGCTCGCCACACACCTTGCGGCCGGGATTGACATAAAGCTCACTGCTCTTCCGTACCGGCACGTCGGCCCACCAGTACCATGGTGATACACCGGCCTGCCTTGAAATCTCGTATATACCATAAATCGTTCCACGCTTGTCGCTGCCGGCAATTACAAGTGCTTCTTTCACACCTGGGAAAGGTCTCTCAACAGTCTGGATAATAAATGATTCCCATTTGCCCTCAATTTCGGAGAGGTCAATCTTTCCCTTTTTTGCAAGACGGTCAACCAGGGCGCTTTTACCAATAGTCCCGGCAATAATGACAAATCCGGACCGGGGTGTCTTCGGAGCCGTCACCAGTTCCGGAGCTGTGCCGGTTACCATTTCAAGGTCATTCTGCAGGTCACCCATTGCCCTTATTACGCCGGGCCACTCACCGGGGCTTACAACCAGGGGGGCACAACGGCCGCCTGAAGCCAGAACAATTGTTCCGGCGCTCTTTTCAGCGGAGACTACAACCTTCTCCTTATCCTGCCCGGCTGAAGGGAGGGATAAAAGTAAGAGGGGAAGAAGGAGGAGAGCGGTGAGGTTACTGAGGGCTGAAGGTCTGGTGAGCTCATTATTCTTCATTGGAGCAGCCGGAATAGGGGTTATTGCAACTCAATTACAACCGTTGTAACTGATCTGGGCTTCAGAATAAAATACCTGTCAGTGCTTACAGGCTGAATCTCCTTATAATTGGCAACGGCATCAGTCTGTGCTGCACGCATTGATTTTACCGTTTTCCCGGGAACCTGAAAAACGTAATTGGCAGCATCAACATTCGGATTGACTGCCACAACGGTGATTTTCTTTCCCGAA
>JAKAXP010000154.1 GCA_021816545.1 Bacteroidota bacterium | reverse complement strand
TCTGCACGGTCATAATTACGTACTGAAGGTGACGGTGCGAGGTGAGCCGGACAGGGAGACAGGTTACTTCATGAATGCCACCAGGCTGAAGGAAATAATGACGGACCGGGTCATCGTCAAGCTTGATCATAAGAATATGAACCTCGAGACAGACTTCATGGCAGGCAGGGTAGCCACTACTGAGAATCTGGCCATTGCAATATGGGAAGAGCTTGAGTATCCCCTGGCGGAGGAGGGGGCCACACTGCACTGTGTCAGGATTGAGGAGACTGAAAACAATTACGTTGAATATTACGGATAAAAATGGAAAAACTGAATGATGGCAGCGGCAGGCTGTCTGACGGATACAACAAGATTGAGAAATGGAATCCTGAAGTCATTGAGGAAATCTCGGGATATTATTACAAGATACTGAAGCTCCTGGGAGAGGATCCTGACAGGGAGGGGTTGCTGAAAACCCCGGAAAGAGTTGCCAAGGCCCTGAGCTTCCTCACCCGCGGTTACCAGTCTGATCCGGAGGAGATACTGCGCAGTGCAGTATTCAAGGAAGAATACAGGCAGATGGTGATAGTCAAGGACATAGATATATACTCGATGTGTGAGCATCATATGCTACCTTTCCACGGGAAAGCGCATGTGGCATATATTCCTGACGGTTACATCACCGGGCTGAGCAAGGTTGCACGTGTGGTTGAGACATACGCTGCAAGGCTCCAGGTACAGGAGAGGCTCACCACGCAGATCCGCAACTGCATTCAGGAGAACCTGAAGCCGCTGGGAGTGGCTGTTGTAATTGAAGCCCAGCACATGTGTATGCAGATCCGGGGTGTTCAGAAGCAGAACTCGGTAACGACAACTTCGGCATTCACCGGTTGCTTCCTGTCGAACCTGAATACCCGTGAGGAGTTCATGCACCTGATAGCCAGCAGGCTGCACTAAAAATTATTTATTCACCCAACAATTTAGTTAAATATGAAGGCTTATGTATTCCCGGGGCAGGGCGCACAGTACCCCGGAATGGGAAAGGATCTCTATGAGAAATATCCTGTAGCGCGTGAAATGTTTGAAAAAGCCAATGAGCTGCTTGGCTTCCGCATAACTGACACAATGTTTTCGGGCACTGATGAGGAACTGAGGCAAACGCGCGTGACGCAGCCCGCTATCTTTCTGCACTCAGTGATACTGACGGCTGTAGCCGGAAGCAGTTTCAGGCCGTCAATGGTTGCAGGCCACTCGCTCGGTGAGTTCTCGGCGCTTGTGGCTGCCGGTGCTCTCCCGTTTGAGGATGGACTTGCACTTGTTGCAGGAAGGGCTTCCGCGATGCAGCGGGCCTGCGGCATCAACCCGTCGACAATGGCCGCTGTGCTGGGCATGGATGATGCGGTGGTGGAGGAGGTATGTGCCTCGCTGAAGGAGACTGTGGTGCCGGCCAATTACAACAGCCCTGGCCAGATAGTGATATCAGGCACTACGGAGGGGGTGGCGGCGGCTTCCGAGGAGCTTAAGAAACGGGGTGCCAAAAGAATCGTACCCCTCTCTGTCAGCGGTGGCTTTCACTCACCGTGCATGGAGCCGGCAAGACAGGAACTGGAAGAAGCAATCAGAAAAGCACGGTTCAGCCGCCCGGTATGCCCGGTATACCAGAACGTCAGCGGGCTTCCTGTAACTGAACCGGAAGAGATAATGGCCAACCTGATTGCACAGCTGACATCACCTGTACGCTGGACACAGACAGTGCAGAAAATGGTGGCTGACGGTGCTTCAGAGTTCATTGAGGCAGGTCCGGGCAACGTGCTGCAGGGATTGATCAAAAAGATCAGCCCGGCTGTGGCTGCCGCAGCACTGACCCTGGAGGGCTGAGCAATCAGTTCCCCAGCGAGATCACTGCCATCCCCAGCCTGCCGTCCATCCTGATCACCAGGGGTTTCCGGAACCTGACGTGCCTGAAGAAATTGCCTTTGCCTATCTCCTTCTCGTGCTTCAGCTTGTTCCACATGATGACACCCTCTGCCGTGGCTTCATTCACTGCGAGATACCCGATGCTCATGGATGTTACATTGTGGAAGAAATGGGAGCCCTGCGAGGCATCGATATGGAAGTTGGGCATACTGACCTCGACAATGATTTTGGCATTGGATATCTGCGGCCACTCAACCGGGATACCGAGGAACCGGTCCTTGGTGCCCCAGCGTCCCGGCCCTATGAGGACATACTTCCTGCCCTCAGCCAGCATATCACGGTTGATTGCATCTATCTCTGCAGCCATCTCATTGGTCTTCAGATTGTCAAACTTATCGGGCTCAACATAGATGATGTCAGTGATGTCATCAATCAGCCCGTTGCCCATGCTCTTACGGGATACCAGCAGCATGTCGTCAGTGTAAACGCTCTCAGGATCAATTGAATATCCTGCGCCGCTTCCCACCAGGGGTTTAATCTGCAGGAGGTAAAAACTTGCCTTCCCTTCCTCATCCTTTTTCAGGTCAACTGCATACTCAATCTCCACCGGCGCTCCGAAAGCCTCCCTGACAACCTCCAGCACCGTCTTCAGTGTCTGTGCCAGAGGCATATAATCATACTTAAGGATGTTGGCAAAATTGACAACCCTGGGTCCGGGCATACCCAGTCCGGGGGTAAGCGTATCATTGTCAATGCTGTAAACCGATGCACAATGCATCAGGGTTCCGTCACTTTCCGACCTGGAGATGTCAAGCTTCACCAGCCCAGCATTCTCACCCTTGAGGAGGTCAATCTCGCTGCGTCCCAGGTTGACTGCGTAAAACTCTGTCTGGGAAAAACGGGTGATGTCCCTGATTGAAACAATGTCAAGCGAAGGGTATTCGGGTGAAAACCTGAAAGCCCTCTCACCGTCAAGGACATATTGTCCGAGACCCACAGCCGCCACGGCGAAACCGTCATGCGGGGTCATGTTGGCCACCGGGTAGAAGTTGAACGACTGAGCCGTGCCGGAGATATGGGGATAGAAGATATCACCGTACCTGTTCCCTACCACTGCCTGTATCACTACCGCCATCTTCTCCTGCTCAATCTTGTAGTTCACCGCCTCAAAATAAATGCGGGAGTTGTCTGAGTAGATCGAGGAAAAGACCAGCTTAATCGCCCCGATAAGCTGCATTAGTCTCACCTCCGGGTCAGGGTGGTTGTTGGGCAGCAGGTAGGTGCCGAAGATGCCTGAGAAGGGCTGGCTCAGTGAATCCTCGAAGAGGCTCGACGACCGCACTGCCAGGGGTTTGGTGTTGAGCCTGATGAAGACCCTCAGCTTGTGCTCCAGTTCATCGCTCAGCGTACCTGCAAGGAACTGTTTCTGGAGGGCGGCGAAGTCCTTCTCACGGTTCACAAGCTCCCACAGCCTGTTTGTATCCATGAACTGGTCGAATTCATCGGTTCCGATAATGGCTGTGAACGGGGTTCTTATGTTGATACCGGGCAGCAGTTTGCCCAGCTCAAAACTGTAAATAAGGGTGGAGATGAATGCCAGGCCACGTCCCTTTCCTCCCAGTGATCCTCCCGCAAAACTCACAACGTTTGATTCATCAAACATCACAGTCTCGTCGAAGTTGACCACCTTGCCCTGGTTCATCTCGCGGCGCCTCTTCCTGATAATATCCAGAAGGAACTCCCTCATCTCCCGCAGACTTTCGAAGTCAGATATCTTTACAGGGTTGATGATCTTTGCAATCTTCACTTCGCCCCTTGCCATCAGCCAGAGTGAGAAGTGGTTCTTCATGGCATGGTAAACCAGCGAGTCTTCCGGTACTGTCTTAAGGAATGCCTCGAACTCTTTCATCGACTTGGCTATAGCTATCTGGCGGCCTTTTGTATCGCGGTAGACGAAGTGGCCGAATCCCAGGTAGTAAGTTATGAATGCCTTGATGTCCTGGAGAAGGGTCTCGGAGTTCTTGTTGATGAAGTTTGCCTTTAGCTCAGCCGCGAACCTGGCATTTTCGGGGTCAGATGACTGCAGCACTGTGGGGAGGTTGGGCTGCTCCTCCCGGATGAGCTTCAGCATTTCAAATCCGGCCTTCTTATAAAACTCACCGTTTCGCGGGAAGCGCATGTCAGAAATGACACCGAGGAGGCTGTTCTTATACCTTGTATATATTTCCATCGCCTCCTCCCAGGTGGTGGCCAGCAGAATCTTCGGCCTGGCCCTGAGTTTCAGAACCTTGTACAGTTCATCGGCTGATACATCCTCGATGAGAATGCGCGTCTGCTCAAGCACCAGGGAGTAGAGCATAGGCACATAGGTGGAGTAGTAGTCAGGGGCGTCCTCAATTATCAGTATAACACCCGTAAGTCCCTTCTGTGTGTCATTGGCCACGTTGACCTTGTCCTCTAGGAGTTTCGCCATGGCGAAGAATACCCTTGACTCGCCGGTCCAGACGAAGAGGTTGTCAAAGGGGACTCCGAGTTTTTTCTGATCCTGAACGAAAGGTATGTCGCCCGGGTTATTGAGGAGAAGGTAGGTTGGGATATAGGGATATTTCTCCTTTATCTTGCGGCAGAGGCTCATCGGGTGGCTTTTATCAACCCCCACCATTATTATTATCATGTCATAGTGACGTGCCTCAAGGCGTGAGAAGGCTTCATCCTCGCCTGACACGCCGGTGATGCGGGGGATTGTTGTGAGGCTCATCTGGTAGTACTCACCGAGCATGTAGTCGGAGAAACGCCCCTCGCCCTCTATCGAGTAGGCATCATAGAGGCTGGCCACCAGGAGTATTTCCCTGACCATGAATGGCATAAGGTCATGAAAGACGTCTCTTTCAGCATTGTGCCTGTCAAGGAACTGCTGGAGGAGTTTCCTGATTGAATCGCTTCCTGGGTCCTGTGGCGGATTAAGTTCTGCAATACTATCACCTGATGCGATGCTGTCAGCCTGCATGCTGTTTATATAGCCTGAGATGAGGCATGCGAATCTGCTAATCAGGTCTCGTTCTTCCTTCAGGAAGGGTCCCTCATCCTCGGGGAGAAATTGACGGGTATAGTATATTTCCACAGTGCCTTTCCCTGAGATGGGCTCAAAGTCCTGTTCCAGTTTCCACTCCGTTTCGGTGAAACCCGGGGTCTCATAGCTTCTGCCCAGGTACTTTATGCGGGCAGCAGTATATGCAGGATACTGCATGGCTTCGGGCAGCCCGAGAACCAGGCTGGTGAGTGTCTCATCAACAGGCTTCCTCTCCTTGAGTATCTGAGTGGCCCGGTTCACACATGCGAGCTCCTTCAGGCGCTCCTGCTGATCATGCACATCTCGCGTGAAACCGGTACCGGGGTCAGTACAATCATTCATCTGGACATCAGGTAAAATATGATGCCAAAATTAACAAAAAGAGAATAAGGAAGATCAGCCGGTCACGCTTCTTGCATGACCGGCTGATACTTTGTTGCTGTTGCGCGGGGCAACGTTTACTTAACCTCCCAGGTTGATCCGCTCCTGAGGAGCTCATCAACTGTCCTGATGCTTGATTTGGCCTGCACCCTCTCGTGCTGCTCAACCATCGCAGCATCGTATGTCTGGGCGTTGATAGCCCTGATCACACCAAGTGCGACGGGGTATTCAGGAAGCGACATACCGGCAAGCCTGTAGTGGATACCAGGATTGGGTTCATGGGCGTCATGGGTCAGAATATCATCTTCAGTGATTCCGTCCTGACCAATCGTTACCACCTTCAACTTGAGATCCTTAAGGATGATTCCCTTGTCGCGGTTCTTGCCGAAGATCATCTTCTCACCGTGGTGAAGGATGATTGTGTTGTCATCACGGTTCTCCTTGCTGGTGAAT
>JAKAXP010000153.1 GCA_021816545.1 Bacteroidota bacterium | reverse complement strand
TTTCCTTTCTGGCTACAGCTGAGCGGGAATGGGCCAGCCTTGTTGTGATCCGGAACAGCACCGGGAGCCTGTACTTCTCTGACAGGGCAAAGGCGTCAAAGATCATGTCATAGGCCTCCTGCTGATTGCGGGGTTCCAAAACCGGCACAAGGGCAAACTTGCCGTAAAACCGGGAGTCCTGCTCATTCTGCGATGAGTGCATCGAGGGGTCATCTGCTGCAACAACAACAAGACCGCCGTTGACACCGGTCACAGCAGAATTGATGAAAGCATCTGCAGCAACATTCAACCCCACATGTTTCATTGCAACCATAGCCCTCTTTCCGGCATAAGACATACCAAGGGCTGCCTCCATTGCAGTCTTCTCGTTTGATGACCACTCCCGGTGCACACCGTCAGCAGCTGCCTGCGGCGAAGCCTGGATATACTCCATTATCTCGGTTGATGGAGTTCCGGGATAGGCATACATACCACTCATGCCCGCATCCAGGGCAGCCTGTGCAATGGCCTCATCTCCAAGCAATAAAAGTTTATGCATAATTGTTTAGCCTTTATTTGTTTTCAGTTACGGTGAGAGTAAAGATGATTAAAGTTAAGTTAAAATCAAGAAGTAAATGTCATTATTGTTTACTTTACGTCGCAAAATTATCTGTCGTTGAAGAAGTTTTTGGTGATTTGTGTCATGCTGTCTTTTCCGCTTTCCTGGGTTGGGGCCCAGGCCGTGGAGAAAAAATATATGCAGATAGACGGCCTGACAGCTGACGAAAGGGGTTTCATCGTTCCCGACGTAAGCATCTATTCAAAGCATCTCCGCCGCGGAGCAGCCAGCGACCACCGCGGAATATTTTCAATTATCAGCGCTCCGGGTGATACGGTATTCTTCAGCGCCATCGGTTACAAGTCAACCCTGCTCACCATCCCGTTAACATCATCAGGTGATCATTACATTACCGATGTAATCATGGTCACTGACACCATAGAGATTGGTGAGGTGCTTGTCCTTCCGTGGAAAACATACTCGGAATTCAAGAGGGCTGTCCTGGAAAACAAGCCTGTTGATCCGCTGATGGAAAATATGGAATACAACCTTGCCATGGTACAGCAGCAGATATGGAGCGACATGAGTCCCACACCCGGACAGGCTTACCGGTATACGGTGCAACAGATTTCAGACAATCTGTACACAAAGGGTCAGTCCCCTGCAAATAACCTTCTCAACCCGTTTGCCTGGCAAAAATTCGCACAGGGGGTGAAGAACGGCTTGCTGAAGAATGAACCCTCCAAACAAGCCAAGGCAAAAAAGAGCAAGAGCCGCAAGAAAAAAAAGAGTGACTGATGATCAGGTCTTCAGCAATAAGACTGCTCTTCATTTTCCAGATCCTGTATTTAATCCCTTCCGTAATCATTCATGGGCAGGAGAAGGTGATTACCGGTGTGGTCACTGACACCTCAGGTGTAGCTGTCATCGGTTCAACAGTATATATTCCCGTTCTCAGCACAGGAACAGTCACCGGGGAAGACGGCTCATTCAGGCTGGTTTTTATACCGGGAAACATCGACCGTGTCATGCTCAGGGTCTCATGTGTGGGATACGTTTCAGACACGCTGACGCTCAATCCGGCAAGTCTGCCCGAAAGGATAACCGTCAGGCTGGTGCCAATGGTAACAACCCTTGAAGGGGTTGAAGTCAGGGCAACAAGGCCTGACAATGTGACTGTGATAAACATTCCGGTAGTGGCCGGGATTGTGATTCCCTCCGTGAGCGGTGGCATTGAGGCAGCTGTGGCAACTCTCCCTGGAGTAACAACATTCAGTGAGTTAAGCTCAGGATATTCGGTCAGGGGCGGCAGCTATGATGAAAACCTCGTCTACATAAATGATGTGGAGGTTTACCGTCCTTACCTGATACGCACCGGGCAGCAGGAAGGGCTGAGCAGGATAAATCCCGACCTTGCGGCTTCGGTAAGTTTTTCTCCGGGGGGATTCAGCGCTGCGTACGGCGACCGTATGTCATCAGTCCTGGATATCACCTACAGGGAGCCTGAAAAGCGTGAAGGATCGCTTTCGCTCAGTCTCCTTACATCCTCGGCTCATGCCGGGATGCGGAGCAAGGACAACAGGTTCTGGTTTATTGCAGGAGCCCGATACCGTTCCAATGCCATCCTGCTCGGCAGTCTCGATGCCCGGGGCGCATACAGGCCTCACTTTGCCGACCTGCAGGCTGTCACCGGATTCAGACCTGACAGCCGCACACTGCTGACACTTACACTTTGGGGCTCGCTGAACAGGTATACCTTCATCCCGAGAAGCCAGACCACCACCTTCGGCACCGTTGAGAACGCTTACCGCCTTTATGCATTCTTTGAAGGGGGTGAACGTGACCGTTATGACAGTGGCGGCGGTGCTGTCACCCTTGAAAGGAAGCACTCTGACCACCTGTCATCAAAACTGATAGTCTCTGCAAACCTTGCCGGTGAGAATGAAAGCTATGACATAAGGGGTGCTTACAGCCTCTCTGCGCTGGACAGGAATGAGGGAAGCGAAAACAACCCTGACACCCTTCTCAATGCAGGCGCCGGGAGCTGGCTGTCACACGCCCGCAACTCCTTCAGGAGCTTCATCGCGGGGGTATCATACCGGGGGTCCGTCACCTCCGGAAGAAACGGCCTTGAGTGGGGAATCACCGCCAGGCACCGGAATTATAATTCTTACCGGAATGAGTGGCTGAGGGTCGATTCGGCCGGGTATACACCGGGTGCCGGAGGTGACGGACTGACACTCACCACCCGCTCGGTGATGAACGTTGAAGCCCGGAGCATCTCAACCGAAGGATGGTTAATAAGCCGGACGGGCTTCAACATTGCAGGGCGAGCGTGTGACCTGAACGCCGGGTTGAGGGCCTATCATGATACATACAACGGGGAATTGCTGATTTCCCCGCGTGTCTCGCTCCGGACCGAACTGACCCGGCGTTTCTCGGTTCACCTTGCTGCCGGCGCATATCACCAGCCTCCCGGCAACAGGGAACTGATACCTGATACCGGTGAAGCCAATTATCACCCTGTAGCCCAGCGTTCATACCACCTTACGGCTGGAGTGCGATACGACTTCACAGCATGGAACAGGCCATTCAGGTTCACCGCTGAGGCTTACGGCAAGAGGTTTGACCGGCTCATCCCTTACAAGGTAGACAATGTCAGGGTTATTTATTACGGGGGCAATATTGCGGAAGGATATGCAGCCGGGATTGACATGCGAGTCAACGGCGAATTCGTTGAGGGGGTGGAGTCGTGGTTCAGCCTCTCACTCATGAAATCGGAAATCCGGATACCGGAGCTTTCAACAGGCTGGTACCCTGCCCCTTTTGACCAGAGAGTGCACTTCAGCATCTTCTTCCAGGATTATCTTCCCGGACACCCTGATTTCAGGGCTCATATTAACATTGCATTCGGTACCGGCATACCGACCTCCCCACCCGGAAGGGAACAGTGGGACATATGGTTCCGGATGCCGCCATACAGGCGTATTGACATAGGATTCTCCAAGGTTCTCCTTAGCGCAGCCGCGAAGAACAGAGAGTCATTCATGAAAGAGCTGGTGGCAGGCGTTGAGATATTCAATCTTGCCGACATCAGGAATACAATTTCATACACCTGGATCCGGACGGTACGAAACAGTGAGGGGCAGACACGGGAGTATGCAGTGCCTAACTATCTCACGAGAAGAAGCCTCAATCTGAAACTGACAGCACAATTCTGACGTATAAGGAGGTCAGAGTGACTTTTTTACTAATTTCGTCCCCTGATGAACAGGTTTGAGATCACATTTACGGCAATAATGGCCACCATCATAATACACCTGACTGTAGCTGTGATCTTTATGTCCGTAAAAATCTCCGCCCTCCAGCGTGAGATCGCCGCTGAGATCATACTTGCCATTGATGAGGATCTTCCCGATCCGGAAATGGAGAAAGCCATTGAGCTTGCCAAAAGTGATCAGTTCCAGGGGATCAGTCCTGAAGAGATGCTGAACGTTATCAAGAACCTTGCTGACAAGCCGATAGATATTGATCCGAAGGAATACGAGAATATGGTCAAGGAGGAGATGATAAAGAGTGGCCTTCTGAACGAGAAGAACTTCATTGACCAGCAGAAAATGGCTGAAGAAGCCGGCATGGAAGAGATTGCAGCAGAAAAGGAAGAGATCAAGCCGCAGGTCACTGAAAAAAAGGAAAAACCGCAGGAAAAGGGAACATTCAGGGGACCTACTAGGATATTCTATGACCTGGCAGGACGACATCATGTTTTCCTGCCGATACCCATATACAAGTGCGAGGGAGCCGGCCAGATCACTCTCGCAATCATCGTTGACCGAGGCGGCAACGTGATCAAGGCAGAGCCTGCATCAAAACTCTCAACGACAAAGGATCCGTGCCTTACCGAGACCGCCGTTGAGCATGCGTTCAAGTCAAAATTCAATGCTGACCAGAGTGCTC
Source organism: Bacteroidota bacterium (assembly GCA_021816545.1). Lineage (GTDB taxonomy): Bacteria > Bacteroidota > Bacteroidia > Bacteroidales > VadinHA17 > SR-FBR-E99. The sequence continues at coordinate 1,343 of JAKAXP010000153.1, read as the reverse complement.
CCGAAAAACAGGGAGGCTTCCTGACATTCGTATTTGTTTCCCAGAAATAACTGATCAGAAAAGTGTACCCTGGACAGGGTAGCTGAAAGGCATTATCAGTTCCGGCCGGTTGCGGTCAGCCCTGGAATTGGTTATCAGCGGACTTATTGTATGGGCTGACATGAGGTCCGGGGCAACGGGCTCCATGAGAGAGGTCAGTGCATCCTCTGCCAGTCCCTCCTTCAGCCAAAGATCTTCCGCTGAAGCGGGAAGAATTACAGGCATTCTCTTTTTGGTATTGTGTATCTCCTCCATGAGCTCATTGGCGAATGTTGTTACCACCGAGAATGTATTGAGGGTCATCCCTCCCTGCATCGTCCATGAGTCCCATATCCCGGCGAGGGAAAATATATCTTCGCCCTTTAGAGAAATGTACCATGGAATCTTCCTCCCGCCGAGGTGCTGCCACTCAAAGAAACCCCGCACAGGCACCAGGCAACGCCGGGAGGCAAACGAGTCCCTGAAGGCAGGCTTGGTTGATACAGTTTCAGACCGGGCATTGAAGGTCTTGAGCATTATATCATTGGCCTCGCTCTCATCGGCTACCCATGAGGGGATCAGCCCCCATCTGAAAAGCCTTATCCCCGCCGTGCGGTCAGAGCAGACCACAGGCATTGACGGAAGGCTGTAGGCATGGTAATAGTAGCTTGGCCGGTATTTGTCGTGGTCAATGAGCTCGCTGCCATAACGTGATTCAAGCTCTTCCTTTACGATATTTACGTTAACTGTAAAGCACACCGGCGTTGTAATTTGCGGTCATGACACTGCAGACAGTCAGAATCTCAGCGGTACAGGAGCCGAATAACTGAACAGGTCTGTCTCAGGCCACTGGTTTACGCGCTGAAGGAATCTTGCCATCATATGATCTATATCGGAAGTCAGCTCAGGTCCGTTCCAGCCGCTGCTGTTCATCAACACCACCCACGCCGTTCCGTCAGGCATTCGCTTGAGCATGGCTGTGGTACCGGAAAACGATCCGGTGCGCCACCATGTCCCGTTTGTGAGAGTAGCCCTCCAACCTACCGGGGCATAACCGTTGTATACATCGGTCATGAACTCAACGCTCTCAGGCGAGAGTATGTCCTTCGGGTTATCAAAGCCATCAACTGCAAGAAGCAGTCTCATCAGGTCAGGTGCTGTTGCCACCCAGGCTCCTGCAGCCCCTAGGGTTTCAATGTCGTTACCGCCGCCGCTTGCAGGAACCATCTCGCCGGTACCATAGACTGAAGGCCTCATTGGTGCATTGCTCACCTCGTAATAGGATACTTCGAGCGGAAGGGCATCTTCCGGAAGGTTTTTACCAA
>JAKAXP010000152.1 GCA_021816545.1 Bacteroidota bacterium | reverse complement strand
GTCATTCCAGCGAAGCAGCCAGACTGCAGCGTTGGCGGGTTCGGGCATGTGCCAAATAAAAAAGCAGCCTTCAGGCTGCTCTGTGATCCAGCTGGGGCTCGAACCGGTGCGAGCGAAAAGGAATGACCCGGTGGGTCATTCCAGCGAAGCAGCCAGACTGCAGCGTTGGCGGGTTCGGCATATGCCAAATAAAAAAGCAGCCTTCAGGCTGCTCTGTGATCCAGCTGGGGCTCGAACCCAGGACCCCATCCTTAAAAGGGATGTGCTCTACCTGCTGAGCTACTGAATCAGTCCATTTTTTTGAGAGTGCAAATGTAGGGCAAAAAAAAATTCTATCAAAAAAAAATCCTCACTTTTGCCGAAAATTGCAAAAATTTAACTCTTGCTGCTGCAACGGGCAAAATCTCATTATATTTATCATCCATCTGAGATCGAATGAAACACAGTATTTTCCGCGACAAAGTTGTGATTGTCACCGGTGCTTCCTCAGGGATAGGAAAGGCTACCGCAATGGAGTTCGCCCGCCACGGCAGCAAGGTGGTGCTTGCCGCCAGGTCAGCGGAACGACTGGCTGAAATTGCAAGGGAAATTACTGCCATGGGAGCTGAAGTACTTCCCTGTGTAACGGACGTTGGAAAGGAAGAGGATTGCCGCCGGCTGGTCGAGAAAACTGTTGAAAGATTCGGCACAATACACATCCTGATCAATAATGCCGGCATCTCAATGAGAGCTTTATTTGATGATGTCGATATCTCAGTACTTAAGAGACTTATGGATGTTAACTTCTGGGGTACTGTCTATTGTACCAAGTATGCGCTTCCGTATATTGTAAAAAACAGGGGATCAATTGTGGGGGTCTCATCAACTGCAGGTTTTCACGGACTTCCGGGACGTACAGGCTATTCCGCATCCAAGTTCGCTATCCATGGCTTCCTTGAAACAATCAGGATTGAAAACCTGAAGGAAAAACTCCATGTAATGATAATTGCGCCGGGATTCACCACATCAGAGGTGCGCAAGCATGCACTGCTGGCCGATGGAACTGAACAGGGTAACTCCCCGAGAGAGGAAAAGAAGATGATGTCCCCTGAGTTTGTTGCTCGCTGGATTCTGAAGGGTATCCGCAAAAAGAAGCGGAACAAGATCATGACCTGGACAGGCAGATTCACCGCATTGCTGCAGAGGATAATCCCGGCAGTGGTCGACTACGCTTATTACCTCGAGATGAAGAGGGAGCCCAATTCACCGCTCAAATAAAACCAATGGCTGAACTGGCAGCACAGATACGCAGCAGGCAGAGCCTGGTGCTCAAAGCCCTTCCGGGTCCTGTCACCGAGGCGGATAAAAGACTTCTTGGTCAGGCCACAGAGATAGCAAAGGCCAGCTACCCGGCTGACACGAAGTATCTTGGTGAACCGTTGCCGCTATATTATCTTGAACTTGCAAGGCTTACTGTTTCTGCGATCGGTCTCAACCTCCCTTCAGCAGTAAGTGCACTTCTGTCTGGCGTCAGGGAGAATTCAGCAGGATGGTCAGGGATTGAGGAACTTGGTGATCCTACAATCAGGGAGGTTATCAGGGGGCTTTCGCGGGTCACGGCACTTAAAGGCAGGGACTTCACCGGGCAGGCAGAGAACTTCCGCAAACTGCTTCTCTCACTTGCCGATGACGGCAGGGTTATACTCATCGCCCTCGCCGAGAGGCTTCTCCTGATGAGACGGCTTGACTGGCTGCCGGAGAAGGAGCGACTGCCGCTCGCATCGGAGACCTATTTCCTCTTCGCGCCGCTGGCACACAGACTTGGCTATTACAACATCAAGTCCGAGATGGAAGACCTGGCAATGAAACTCATGGAACCGGCCGAGTACAATGAGATTGAAGCCAGGCTTAAACAGACGGTGACATCAAGGAACAGGCTTATAAAGGAATTCTCTCAACCCGTAACAGAAAAGCTCGATGCACTCGGAATTAAGTATGAGCTCAAGAGCCGTACCAAATCCATTCACTCTATCTGGCAGAAAATGAAGCGCCAGGGGGTTGCATTCGAGGAGGTCTTTGACATCTTTGCGATAAGAATTATAATTGATGCCGATACGGCCCACGAAAAATCATCATGTTGGCAGGTTTACTCGGTGGTGACCGACCTCTACCAGCCTGATCCGAGCAGGATGCGCGACTGGATCTCTGTCCCGAAGACAAACGGTTATGAATCGCTGCATACAACCGTGGTGACACCTGCAGGAAGATGGGTGGAGGTACAGATACGCACAAGGCGGATGGATGAGATCGCCGAAAAGGGCCTGGCTGCCCACTTCAGGTACAAAGGGATCAGGGGCGAAGGTGGGCTTGATACCTGGATGGCGCAGATGCGCGAAGTGCTTGGAACTGTGGAAAAGGAGGGAAGCGATTTCCTCGGCGAGATAAGACCCGGACTCTATTCTGACGAAGTATTCGTCTTCACCCCCAAGGGGGAAGTAAGACAGTTGCCCGTGGGGGCAACATTGCTGGACTTCGCCTTTGACATTCATACGGAGGTGGGCTCCAAGTGTATAGGAGGGAAGATCAACGGACGGAATGTCCAGCTGAAACATAAGCTTCAGAACGGAGATCATGTATCAGTGATCACCTCGTCAAAGCAGTCACCGAAACGCGACTGGCTGGCGTTTGTAATCACAAATAAAGCCAGGACGAAGATAAAACAGGCTCTCAACGAGGAGAAGTTCAGGCTTGCCGCCGACGGGAAGGAGATGCTCACACGCAGGCTCAAGAACTGGAAAATACCCTACGGTGATGCAACTGTGGTTAAGCTGCTGACAGAGTACGGGTTCAAGACGTCGCAGGACCTTTACTTCAGCATTGCCATCGGCGAGATAGATCTGCTTCAGATAAAGAAAGTGCTCCTTCGGACAGAGGAACATCCTGAAGAAGAACCCATCCGGACTCCGGAACTGCACCCGCAGGAAGAAACCGGTGGCGGTTCTGACTATCTGGTTATAGATGAAAGAGTTGAAGGGCTTGATTATAAGCTTGCCAAGTGCTGCAACCCGGTCTTTGGCGACCGTATTTTCGGGTTTGTAACTGTGCTGGAGGGGATCAAGATACACAGGGCTACCTGTCCGAATGCTGATTTCATGATCTCCAGCTTTCCGTACCGTGTAGTCAGGGCCCGGTGGACGAGGCTTGACTCTTCAAGGGGATTCCTCAGCACTGTTAAGCTGACAGGGGTAGAAAATCTTGGAATCGTTGCCCGTATCACCGAAATCCTTTCTGAATATAAAGCAGTGTCAGTCAAGAACTTCACCTACAGCATGAACAACGGCCTATTTGAAGGCCGTATGGAACTGCTGGTGCCGAATATCAACGTGCTTTACGGCATCATCAAGAAGATACAGTCTGTTAAGGGTATTACGCGGGTGATGAGGGTGGACGGTTAGGGTAGGCAAGAGGCAAGAGGCAGTAGGCAGTAGTGAAATCACTGATATTCATACTTTTGCATGACACATTGTCAACACTATTGCCTCTTGCCTCTTGCCTGCTGCCTGACTGATCAGTACCTGGGATCCGGCTGAACGGGCAGCTTAGCCATCTTTTCAACCTCAACGGTTGTATATCCGAACTCTTCTACAACCTTCCCCTGAATGAGATAGGTTCCGCTGCCGCGGAACGGCCATCCGTTGAGCGACTGCGGGAAATGGGTCGTGTCAAAGAACTCACCGTCACTGTCGATGAAGCAACCGAAGTTCATCCACTCACGTTTGACGGTCTTTATGTACTTGACTGTGACCAGGTGACCTACCATCCTCACCCGGCGGCCCACGGCACCCTTCATGCCGGCAGCTGTCACATCACCCCGGTACTTTGTCTGCAGCATGTCAAACCATGTCAGTGTCACCGGAAAACCGAGCAGCTCGATCTCGTCATAGGCATCCTCCAGCTTCGACTGCTCAAACGTAGGCATGGTGAACCGCTTCGGCTCGGGATTGAAGAGGGTCCGTGCCGTTTCGCTCTTGCCCCTGTTGATAAGCATATGAGCCTCCCACAGCAGCAGCGCCTTGCTCTTCCCGGTGAAGCGGAAGGCTCCGGCGCGGATCAGTATCACGGTCTGTTCAAGACCCGGACCAATACGTGAGATGAAATCATCTATGTCCCTGAAATTGCATCCTTTATTGCGTTCGATTATGATTGCCTTTGCCAGGTTTGTCTCCAGCCCCTGGATGTGAATCAGCCCGATAAAGATGGAGGTTTCGTATATGGTTGTCTTGTATGTGCTTCGGTTGATGCAGGGTGCCTCGATAGTTGCTCCCTCGCGCCTGGCTTCCTGCACATACACCCATGTCCGGTAGAACCCACCGAAGTTGTTGATGACGGCCACCATGAATTCCAGGGGGTAGTGTGCCTTCAGCCAGAGGCTCTGGAAGCTCTCCACCGCATAGGAGGCGGAGTGCGCCTTGGAGAAGGAGTAGCCGGCAAACGACTCTATCTGGCGCCACACCTCCTTCGTAATCTCCTCTGGATATCCCTTGTCACGGCAGTTACTGAAGAAACGTTCCGTGATCTTCTGCATCTCCTTCTTTGAGCGGTACTTACCGCTCATGGCACGCCGGAGCGTGTCGGCATCGGAGAGATCCAGGCCGGCAAAGTGGTGACATACCTTCAGCACATCCTCCTGGTAAACCATTACTCCGAAGGTTTCGCTGAGAAGGTCCTTCATCACCGGGTGGATATACTCAAAGTTATCTGGATGATGGAACCGGTATATGAACTGCCGCATCATACCTGAGCGGGCAACACCGGGCCTGATGACTGAACTGGCAGCCACAAGTGTCAGGTAATCATCACATCTGAGCTTCTGCAGGAGTCCGCGCATAGATGGGCTCTCAATGTAAAAGCAGCCCTTGGCATCGCCGCGGCGCAGGTGGTCCTTCACAACCGGGTCATTCTTGAACAGTTGTATTGCATGCACGTCGACATCCACGCCCCGGTTGGCACGTATAACCTCGGCGCTCTCCTTTATGTGGCCTATTCCCCTCTGGCTCAGTATATCAAGCTTCTCATAGCCAAGCTCCTCGGCGGTGTACATGTCCCACTGCGTGGTTGGAAATCCCTTCGGAGGCATGTCAAGGGCTGTATAACAGCACAATGGCTCTTCCGATATGAGCACCCCGCCGGCATGGATGCTGCGCAGGTTTGGAAAGTCGGCGATTTTGTTGCCCGTTTCAAAGATAAGATCCTGTATCTCACCTCTGTTGCTCTCGGCTGAGGGATCTGCGATCAGGGCATCGATCTCGTCGACAGGCAGTCCGTGCACCTTGCCTAGTTCGCGTACAATCGACTTGCCGCGGAAGGTGTTGACGGTGCCCAGCAGGGCAGTATGGCGATGCCCGTAACGGCGGAAGATATACTCTGTGACCGTGTCGCGTTCCTTCCATGAATAGTCTATGTCAAAGTCTGGCGGCGAGGTCCGTTTGGGGTTGATGAACCGCTCGAAGTAAAGGTTGAGGTCAATGGGGTCAACATTCGTAATCTTAAGGCAGTATGCGACGACGGAATTGGCCCCGCTGCCACGCCCCACATGGTAGAAGCCGCAGGCCATGGAGTAGCGGATGATGTCCCATGTTATGAGAAAGTAAGCCGAGAAGCCGAGGCGGTCAATTATCTCCAGCTCATGCCTGACACGTTCTTCAGCAACCTTGTTACCGGTTCCGTAGCGGTACTTCATACCGTCCCATGCCAGCTTCTCGAGCAGCAGCTTGTCGTCATACCGGCTTGCCGAGTATATCTTTTTATTTTTCGGGGTGGTGAAGTCTATCTCCAGGGAGCAGTCGTTGAGCAGCCTGCGCGTATTGTCGATGACT
>JAKAXP010000151.1 GCA_021816545.1 Bacteroidota bacterium | reverse complement strand
CCGTTGTTTCAAAGAATCCGGGAACAAAAAGATCTTCGGAATAATCATACCCCCGCTTCTGCTCTTCAACATACTCAACACCGAGGTACCAGTCAGGTACCGGGACAAACTCCGCCTTGCACGAGAGCTGCATGTGAAGTGACGGGAAGCCGTCGTACATCCGGATCTTAATGCCGTGAGGCACCGGTTCCGTGCGGGTATTGGCCCACATGTTCGCATGTGTGAGCTGGTGGATGCTCCTGAATGCAAGGAACGGTCTCAGCTGAAGCTTCACAGGCTCATCCGTGTCAATGATTGTATACCTGATCAGCAACTGCTCCTCATAGTGAACAAGGATACGCTCCTGCTTCATGATTACGTTCCCAACCCTGTAGGTCATCCCGGGGATGTCCTGTATATCAAAGTCTTCCACATATTTGTGTCCCTTCGGACTGTAGTGGTCGCCATGGTACTTGCGGATCCCTGTGTTGAAACTCTGGCCGTTGCTTGCGACGGTGGTGTCAACTGATGAAAGGAGTACATGCCTTTCGCCTCCGAGGGCATCAACCGGGCATACAAGCCAGCCGTGATATTTGCGGGTGTTGCAACCGACAATGGTGGTGGAGGAATAGCTTCCGGCCCTGTTGCTGCGCAAAATCTCGCGGGTCAGGGAATATTCCAGGTTAACTACCTGAGCCTTATCAAATTTAATGTATCCCATATATTCAGGAGTTCCGTTTTGCTGCTAAAGAAAAGAAGGAGAATTAACTCTATTAATTTAATAACAAATAGTTTCAGGTGCAAAGAAAAGCAAAAAAATCAGATTAATTATGTGCCCGTTGGAGCCGTTACGATCCCTGAAGGCTCTGAAAAATAGATATCTTTGCACTCCTGAAAGAGAACCAATGCGAGTTTAAATAGTTCGGCAGTTATGAAAGATTTCATGAAATACAGAGCAAACAGTATGTTGCGCCTTGTCAATGTTGCCGGGAGCAGGAAAATCATGATTCTCCTGGCCCTGATACTCCTCGGTGTCACCGGTTGCAGGAATAACAGTTTTACAGTCAGCGGAAAGATAGATGGGACGAATGAAGGAGAATACCTGCTGCTGCGCGAAGTCAGACCCGGGCTGCTTGAACCGGTTGACTCGCTTGTGCCGGGGAAGGACGGCCGGTTCAGCTTCAGGTCTGAGACCGAGTGGCCGGCATTTTACATGCTCAGCTTCGATGACACCGACTTTCTCACACTGCTCATCTCCCCCGGCGAAAAAATAGAAGTTCAGGCAGCACGCAACTCGATGTCAAAACCGGTCTCCGTGAAGGGATCAGACGGCACGGAGGTGATTCTTGGATTCAGGAAGGATCATGATGAGGTGATTGCCGAACTGAAACAGCTTACCGATACATACAATGACAGCATTGACAGTCCGCGCCTTCCCCTCCTGATGGACAGTCTTGACAGGCGGGCCGCGGATGTTGTGGCAGCCTTCCGCGAAAGAGCCCTTGCCCTTGTCACTGAGAACAAATCATCAATGGTACCGGTCTACCTGCTGAACCAGCAGGTTGTGCCGGGACTTCAGCTGTTTGACGCGGCGAAAAACCCGGAGGTATTCTACAGTGTTGATTCTGCACTTTATGCACTTTACCCGGAGTCAGACCTGGTTCTTGACCTGCATACATTCGTTGCGAACCTTCGCAACTCGGTTGCCGTGGGCCGGAAGGAAGGAGAAACTCCCGTGGCCGGCGACCTGCTCCCTGAAATTGCCCTTCCGGGCCCGGATGGCGATACGGTTCGGCTCTCCGCACTGAGGGGAAGGGTGGTGCTTGTTGACTTCTGGGCTGCATGGTGCCCTCCGTGCCGGGAGGAGAATCCCAACCTGGTGAAGCTCTATGAAATGTACCACTGGAAGGGATTCGATATCTTCCAGGTTTCGCTTGACCTCAGAAAGGAGGAGTGGCTTGAGGCAATCAGAAATGACCGCCTTGGGAGATGGAAGCATGTGAGTGACCTGCGCTACCGCGACTCGGAGGTAGTGAAGCAGTTCGGCCTGACAGAGATCCCTGCAAGCTTCCTGGTTGACCCTGACGGAAGGGTCATTGCTACCAACCTCAGGGGTGAAGACCTTGCGAAAAAGCTTGACGAAGTGTTTTCAGCACAGTAGCCAATGCTGATTTTTAGTTTATTTGTACCGGAAATACCTTAAACGAATGAAGAAATTTGTTCCCGTGCTATTGGCCGCATTGCTTCTTGCAGCCTGCAATAACGAAAATAAAATCGTCATAAAAGGCACCTTCACCGAACCCAGCGAAGGGAAAGTCTACCTCGACCAGTCGGAAGTTGACCGCGGCACCAGGGTTGACTCAGCAGAGATCAAAAAGGGAAAATTCAAATTTGAAGCTGAAATTACGGGTCCGGAGTTCTACCAGGTCCGGTTCCCCGACAATGAGTTCGTCGGATTGCTGGCAATGCCCGGCGAAAAGATCTCGATACAGTTCGGCAAGAGCCCTCTGGCGATGAACTACACAGTTCAGGGATCACCCGGATCGGAAGACATCCGGATGCTTGACCAGCACCTGCTTGTTACCAAGACCAGGCTTGACTCAGTCAGGAACATTTACTCCTCGCTGAGCAACGATGAGCTTGCCGTCCGCGGTCCGGAGCTTGAAAAGGCATTCGTCAGCATTGTTGATGAACAGCGCAAGTTCAACATCAAATTCGTTATAGAGAACATCAGCTCCATGTCGGCCATCCAGGCACTGTACCAGAGACTCGACGAAAATACATACGTACTATACCAGCCGCGTGACCTTCAGTATCTTAAGATCGTTTCAGACTCACTGTCGGTCAGGTATCCTGTTTCGCGCCATGTGCGCGCACTGAAGGAAAATGTCACCTCTGAACTTAACCGGATGTACATTGACCGGATGGCAAACCTGGCATCAAAGCTGCCTGAAACCAATACAACTCCTGAACTGCCAGACATCAATGGCAAAATGACCAGCGTATCCTCACTCAGGGGCAAATGGGTGCTGGTCTCATTCTGGAGCACCACATCGGCAGAATCGATGAATGAACTGCCGATGCTCAGGTCAATCTACGCCGACTATCACAAAAAGGGGCTTGAGATTTTCCAGGTGAGCCTTGACCCTGATCAGGAGAGATGGAAGAACGTGGTCAGGTTTGAGGAGATTCCGTGGATAAGTGTCAGGGAGGCTGATCCGCAAAACCCTGTCTATTCACGAGTTATGAATATCACCAGCCTCCCCTCCAACCTGCTCTATGATCCGCAGGGCAACATCGTCAACACCAACCTGACAGGCCGTAACCTGCTTATCAGGATGGACCAGATCTTCAATAAATAACCGGGGCTTTGGAAGGCCGGAAAACATATTTTGCATCAGACTTCCACCTTGGACTGGCGGCCGGTACCGACCCTCATGAACGGGAACAGAGGGTAGTAAGCTGGCTTGACCGGGTATCTGCCGATGCTTCAGCAATATGGCTTCTGGGTGATGTGTTCGACTTCTGGTGGGAGTACAGGGAGGTGATACCGAAAGGATTCACCAGGTTCCTGGGAAGGATTTCGGCCCTGACTGACAGAGGCATTGAGGTGCACATGTTTACGGGTAACCACGATATGTGGATGAAGGGTTACCTGGCAGATGAATGCGGAGTGACTGTTCACTATGAACCGCTGGAAACCACAATAGGCGGGGAACTCTTCTACCTGGCACACGGGGAGGGGCTGGGAAGCAGAAGCATCGGAGGCAGGGTCCTTTTTGCCGTCTTCAGGAGCCCTGTTTCCAGGATTCTTTTCTCTGCGATACATCCGCGCTGGGGTGTGGCGATAGGCCACGCTTGGTCAAGACACAGCAGGCTGGCGAAACATGTCTCACTTCCCTTCATGGGCGAAGAAAGGGAAGACCTTATAAGGCACACCCGGCGCGTGGCGGCCGGCGGATGCAGGGCAAAATATTACATCTACGGTCACAGACACCTGCCGCTTACGTTTGATGAGGAGGGAAGAAGAATGATTATCCTCGGCGACTGGTTCAGCAGCCGGGAGAGCTATGCCGTATATGACGGGAAAGAGCTCCTGCTTGTAAATGCCGATTAAGACCGATGCCGACTGGTGCCGGTTCCCGCCTGGCTATGCGGCCCTGAAAAAATCCTTCTGATGATCTAACCCTGGGCCGGGGTTCTGAATCCCTTGGCCCTTACCCTTACAGTGACAGTGTAGTAGGCGTATTCGTCGTTCACATCGTCAAACTTGTAAGTCAGCCTGCTGCCTGATCTGCGGGCCATTTCAAGGAGGCCCATATAACCGGTGGAAATCTTCGACATATCCTGGCCCATCAGTGCCACCTTCAGCAGCTTCTTGAGACCCTCCTCGTCGTACCTGTTGACCATGTCAAGCTTCTGGGTGAGATGATCGGTATCACTTCTCCTGATCAGGTTACCTGAGGTTATTATGAATGAGGCGGGTGTCTGCCTGATCATGGCCAGTGGGATACCGTACTTCTTCTCCGCATCAAATCCCGGGCTGTGCTGGGCGACATTCTGAAGCAGCTCAATGAGTGTTGCAAAGACGCGCTTGTGGAGGTTCTGTTCAAGTTCTGCCTCGCGCATGGTTGTCTCACTGAAGTTGAGCAGCTCCTTACTGATTGCATGTGTGAGAGGACCTGCCCAGATGAAGAAGATGCTGTTCGACTTCATCATCCGTTCAAGCTGCATTATCCTTTTGCCGTCGAATGTCCCCTGCCCTTCGGTGGGCTCGGTCATCCCCTTTCCTCCGGAGTCAATTGTCTTGCTGAGGATGAAATAGGAGTATTTTTCGTCTATGGGGAAGAAGTCATAATCGAGCTTGTTGCCGGTCTTGCGGGCCATCTCCATCAGTCCGAGTCCTGCCCCGCCTTTCCTGCCAATAGTTGAATCCTGGAGCATAGTCCTGTACACCTCCCTGATCTTGTCAGGATCAAGGCTGTTGATTTTCTTAAGGTTACGCCTTAGGCTGCTCACTTCGCCCTTTTTAAGGGCGTTTCCTGTGCTTACGGTATAGCCTTCACTTGTTTTGCTGTAAACCACAAGAGATGTTATCTCATTGCTTTTGGTCACACCGTGCCGGGTGATATTCTGGAGGTTCTCAAGCACGAACATGAACAGCCGTTTACGGCCCAGCATGCTGAAGTCAGAGAACTCCATCTCGCGCTCCAGCAGGGTTAGCAGGCTGACAGAGTTATCTCCTGTCACTTCACCGCGGTAGGCGAACATAAGGTGTTCGTCTGAAAGCTTCTGCCTTAGTTTGTTAATAAGTTCCATACATTCCGACAAAAAAGAAATTCAATCGTTCCCCGTAGCAAATTAAACGAAAAGAAATGTGTTTAAGTACAGATGTGACAAATTTCACTCTGCCCGGGCTTCTCCGGCTGCTGTCAGCCCGGGAAAATTCTTGAAGTAGTGTAACTCCGCTCACCCGGCCAACACTAACTGGCTGCTGTCAGCCAGGGGTAATCCCCATGAAAGTGTTCTCCACTCACCCGGCCGGCACTAACTGGCTGCTGCCAACCCGGGGGAATCCTCATGAAGCTGTTCTCCACTCACCCGGCCCATCCCTCGCGGTCGAGGTTCCTGTAGTTGATTGCCTCCGAGAGGTGATCAGGTCTTATCCTATCGGCATTGTCGAGGTCGGCAATTGTGCGTGACACCTTAAGGATCCGGTCATATGCGCGGGCGGATAGTCCCCGCTTCTCCATCGCTGCCCTGAGCAGTCGTCCCCCGGCGTCATCGAGGTGGCAGTGCCGGCGGATCATGGCAGGTGTCATCTGGGCATTTGAGTGTATGCCGTCACTGCCGGCAAACCGTTCTGACTGTATGGCACGCGCTTCCACCACCCGCTGGCGTATCATCGCTGAGCTTTCTGTATGTGCCG
>JAKAXP010000006.1 GCA_021816545.1 Bacteroidota bacterium | reverse complement strand
CCTTGATACCCAGCAGATTAGCGGCCCGATTATCCCGCCAAAGGGAAAGAAATAACCGGCGAAGGTTGACAGGTGGCAGAACATTGCCCAGTCGCGCTCTGACTGTGTGTAGGTCTTGATCTTTTCCATTGCTTTTTTCTTAAAGACGGTCTGACGGCAAAAATGCTGCATCCTCAGAAGCGTGAGAGCCTCTTCAGGTCAGCAACCAGCAGGCCACTGGCATTTTTGCTGTCAACCATATGGCTGTCATAGTAATACATTATTGCGTCATCTGTTCCGATGAGTGTCTTCATGCAGGTACCGGTTCGCTTTACCCCCTCCGGACCCACCTTGTGTACTATAAGGACATCCTTCTGCTTCTCCTCAATCGCGCGGATGATCTCCTCCTCATCCACAATCATGACCTTGTAGGGGTATTGTGCCGCAATCTTTTCAGGAGTGTTCACCTCCGGAGACAGGTCATCCTGCCGCACGAGGATAGTCTTGTCTTTAATTGAAGGAACATTTTTGTTGTAGTATTTAAGGTAGCGCAAGGCTGAGAGTGAAGGGTTCTTCATCACAAGCTCAGCATGATACTCCATAAAGCGGATTATAAGCCCCAGCTTGTAACTGTACTCCTCTTCGGGAGCTCCGGAAAAACAAAGGGGTATGGCACAAAACTCAGGCAACTGGTCAAGTTCATCCACATCCGTACCCAGCAGGAGGTTAAGGAAGTCATATGTGGAACCCGACTTGTCATTGCTGAAGTTGGTGATGGTCAACACTATAAATGAGTAAGAGGGATCATTGCGCATAACGTTGAACTCCTCCGTGGTAATATATTTAACCGGTGTGACCTTCCAGTATTTGTCAACTGCGTCCTTTATTTCCGCATTGTAAAACGAAAACGGATCATCCTCCTTTACGATACAGGTAACTGATTTTTTGAATTTTTCGGCATCCTCAAAAGTGGGATAAGGTCTCTGCTGCGCGAATACCGCCGCCGGCAGGAGCAGGGAGACAATGATAAGCAGGTTTTTCATCATGGAAGGGCTATTTGCCTGAAGGAAGGAAAACAGGATGTGCTTCATTGAACTTCCTCAGGTATACAAACATCATTTTTTTCTGGTTCTTGTTGCGCATTGAGACAAATTCTTCATAGAGCTGAGGGTCTTTCATCAGCAGTGCTTCAAGATTTTCAAGGTTATACTCATACGTCTTTCCAGTTTCAAAATCTATCATGAACATCTGCAGGTCAGTGCGTGAGGAGTTGCTCCTGTAGGGGTATCCGCCGTAACCATACGGGTCATAGTAGCGTGATGAGTACGGGCTGAGATAGTAGGGTGAATAGTATGACCTGTACGGAGAGTAATAAGGATCATAATACCCGTATGGATTATATCCTGTTGAAGTTGTCACATCGGCCACGAAATGGATTATTGACCCGAAGAAGGTGATGCGGTTGAAGTTGTCCTGCACCTTGGCATAAAGCACGCCGTTCCGGGCGAAGCCCCAGATATTATCCTTCTCTATCTCCTGCCTGACACCCATGTTGTCATAGAAATAGATCTTTTCAGAGGAAATAACCTGGTCAAAGAAATCCTTGTCGTTGTAATCAACTGATGTAAACAGTTTTGCCTTTGGAATCGGGCTGTTTGACCTGACCATGTCAAAGTTGAGGTATATCCCGTCTCTGAATTTGAAGTCAGGAGTATACTGAACAAGAGTATCCCCCTGCTGTGCCTTTGTGATACCTACTGCAATCACGGCCACGATCAGTGTCACCAAGCCCTTTTTCATCACACTCTTTTTCAGATTTTACTTCAAAAATTATACCGTAAGGCAAAAATAATCTTTTATATGCACCTTGTACAAGGCTCCCTTTATCTTTATTGAAATTGATGTATCTTTGAATGACGTTAATCTACTGCATACACTATATGCCGAACAGATCAAGACCATCTGCCATCCCGCACTCTGACCTGATGACCCGGTGGACGCGTAACCGGATACTTTTGCCGGTAGCAGTTGCGCTTTTGCTGGTGGTGATTGCGCTTGTCACCTCGCTTGCCGGGTTGGTGTACATGCCGGTGGCAGCCGGCATTCTTGCGCTGATACCGCTTGTACTGGCTATTGCGGAGCTGCGCAGACTCATTGCAGACAACAGGGAGATTCTCAGGGAACTGGCTTCATTGGCAGAAAAGAATGAGGAGGTGATAAATTCCTTCTCACACAAGATCAGGGAGCCGCTCAACAACCTCGTTCTGCTTGGGAATATGCTGGGTGAGACCACCTCTTCACCGAAGCAGCAGGAGCTGGTTGAAACATTCATTGCTTCAACCGGATCAATGGTGGAGGTGGTCAATGAACTCACCATGGAGACTGCAGGCAACCTGACATTTGAGCGCAGGGGTGAGATACGGTTCAGGCTCGGATCAATCATACAGGATACCATTGAGCTGATGAAGCTCAGCCGCAGGCATGACCAGAGCGTGGTTGTATACGATGACCGCGGTGAGGGAGAACGGGAATACAGGGGTGATCCGATAATCATCAAACAGATACTGATTGATCTTCTCAGCGCTGCCATCTCAGGGCCGGCGGGTAAGGCAACAATCAAGATACAGGTCAGGGAGGCCGGCGAAAGGGAAGGATCACACAAGGTGGAGTTCACCCTCTCATCGAATAACCAGGTGGTATTCATCGGTGAAGGACGCCAGCCCTGGCCCCTTGCTGGCAGACTCATACGTGACACCGGCGGGAACTGGCAGGAAGCCAGCTCAGGCACCGGATCGTACTTCGTATTCTATATCTTTCTCCGCAGGGCTGACAAGGTATCCCGCCCCGCTGCAGCAAGCGCTCTCATCAGGGATAGCGAATCGGAAAAAAGCCGCAAGGAACTGAAAGAACTGAACATCCTCCTGGTAGAGGATAACCCTATCAACCAGAGGATCACCCAGCTTATGCTCGAGCCGCTGGTGAAGAGGCTTGAAATAGCCCGTAACGGGAAGGAAGCTCTCGACATGTTCGGCACATCGCGCTATGATCTCATCCTTATGGATGTGCAGATGCCGGTGATGAACGGACTGGTGGCTGCGGAAAAGATAAGAGGCCTGGAACTGAGCACAAGAGGACACGTTCCCATCATCGCCATTACCGCCAACGCCATGCTGGGCGACAGAGAGCAGTGCCTGGCCGTGGGCATGGATGATTACATTAGCAAACCCATTGAGCCGGAAGTGCTAATAGAGAAAATCACGGCACTGATCTGAAAGGAAACAGGAAGTGTGCCGGCCGCAGCCCCGGCAGCAGAACTTCAACGACTTACCCGCCTCTGAACCTGATGTCAGAACGGCTTGACCCCCAGGATCATCATATCATCAATCTGGTCATGCCCCTCCATCCATGAGGCGATTGTCTCATCCAGTATCCGTTGCTGGTCAGATAGCGGGTATTTACTGATAGTCAGAAGTATATGCCGCAAACGGCGGTACATGAATTTCTTGTTTTCCGGCCCCCCGAACTGGTCAGCATAACCGTCGGAAAAGAGATAAAGGATATCCCCCTGCTGCAGGGTGAAGGTGCTTCGGTTGAATGAGACCATTGCAAATGACTGTACGACATTCTTCTTGTCACCTTTGATCTCTATAAGCTTGTCATCTCGTACGATATAAACAGGGAGGAATGCTCCGGAGAACTCCATCACCATCGTCTTCCTGTCAATGATGCAGATCCCCATCTCGATTCCGTCCTTTATCAGTGCCTTTCCGCTTTCCTCCTTGAAAAATGCCGATTCCAGCTCACGGTTCATTGTGATCAGCACCTGGTCAGTGTCATCGACCTTCAGCTCATTGATTATCTTCTGGATGAGTTCCAGTCCTATCATTGACATCAGCGCTCCCGGTACCCCGTGGCCGGTACAGTCGGCAGCCGCAATGAAGTACTTGTCATCGCGCTCGCTGAACCAGTAGAAATCACCGCTGACAATATGCTTCGGCCGGTAGTAAATGAAGTAGTCGGGAAATATTCTCCGGATATGGTGTTCTGCAGGAAGCAGGGCAGCCTGGATCCGCCGGGCATAATTAAGGCTGTCAGTGAGGTCCTTGTTACGCAACTGCAGTTCTGATCTCTGTATCTCTATCTCGCTGTATGCACTCTGCATCTCACTCAGATGCTTCCTGGTGCGTACGAGCACCCAGAACTGGAGCACAGCCAGGTAGATAAGGGCTGCGATTATGATTACCGCTATGGCATAATTAAGGAACTGACTGTCACCCAGTCCCTGCGCCATGGCAGTCAGAGGCACCGCTGACGTTAAGACTGTCACCCGGCTGTTGCTTTTGCCGTCTCCACGGAGGCTTCTCCCGGTCTGACGAGCGGAAGAAGTTTCAGGGACGGAGATTCAATAAAAGGACCCAGTCCGTATTCAGGCCACCTGCTGTTCACCAGTTCGATTGTCTCCGGTGCTGAACAGACAACGTTGGGCCAATCCCTGGGGAATACCGGGAGGGAACGGGTCTTCGATGTGGCATCGATGAAGATTGCACCTCCTTCGAGATGGTACAGGTCGCGGGCAGGGTCGCTGTTGCCTGTCACCAGCCAGGTCAGCAGTGACGGGTCATCAGCGTCAGCGCCGTCATCCACTGCAATTACAACGGTTCCGGGGGTTGTAAGGGAGGCCGGCAGTGAGGCAGCCAGCCGGTGCATGTCAAGCCCCTCCGGAGGCTTGTTTATTGTGAGCACCGCCAGGGGCAGCGCATAATCAGCCATCGTCTTCATCCCGGTGATGACCTCTTCGGTGAACTGTTCTCCTGTCAGAAGGAGTAGCGGCACGGAATGGTACTCATCGGTGCGTTCCTCGGAAAGCTTTACTGTAGCATCAATGCCCAGTTTCCCTCCCATGCTGAACCGGTCTGATGAATGATCGAGCACATCAAGCGGCCCGCGTGTGAGGAGCAGGTCGGAATCAAACCTGACATTGGCAAAGAATGCCTCCGCCACGGCACGGTAATCGGTAACGTGAACATTTCCGCTTACAACTATTATATACTTGCTGAGCATCATCTGTCCTGCACCGAAAAGAGCGCTGAGAACCTTCATTCCCTGCCCGGGATATGTCTTGTCAATGCTGACTATCACCAGGTTATGGGCTACGCCCGAAACCGGCATATGCAACTCACGGATCTCGGGGGCAATTGCAATCTTGATGGGTGCGAAGAATATCTTTTCAGTGGCTTTCCCCATCCAGGCATCCTCCATGGGAGGCACTCCCACCACGGTGGCGGGATAGACGGCGTTCTTCCTGTGTGTGATGCAGGTGATATGAAATACAGGGTACAGGTCAGCAAGAGAATAGAATCCGGTGTGGTCTCCGAACGGGCCCTCTGTCACTGCAGCTTCTGTAGTATCAACATATCCTTCAATGACAAAATCAGAATCTGCCGGCACCCAGAGATCATTTGTAATGCATTTGACGAGGGATACCCTCTTCCTCCTCAGGAACGCAGCGAGGAGGTATTCGCTTATATCCTCGGGAAGGGGTGCTGTGGCTGAATATGTATAAACGGGATCACCGCCGAGGGTCACCGTGACAGGCATCCTGCCGCCCCTTTTTTTCCATGCCTCGTAGTGGCGGGCCCCGGTCTTGTGCCTGTGCCAGTGCATCCCGGTAAAATCTCTGCCCATCACCTGCATGCGGTACATGCCCAGGTTCGGCCTGCCGGTCTCGGGGTGCCTGGTATGCACAAGTGGAAGTGTGATGAACCTGTCACCGTCATGGGGCCAGCACTTCAGTATGGGTAACCTGCCCAGGTCAGGCCCCTGCTCCACCACCTCCTGGCATTCACCTCTCCCTCTCTTCCTTTTCGGAGCAAGGGTAAGAAGACGCAACATCCCGGGAAGCCTCGACAGCTTGCCTGCCAGTCCCCGGGCCTGGCTGAACGACTCCACAAGTGAAAACAGCTCCTCACCTGCATCATCGAGTGTGGTGCGGCCGATTGCTGCTGCCATTCGCGAGTCAGACGCGAAGGCATTTATGAGCAGAGGAAAGTCAGTGCCTGTGTTTTCAAACAGTACGGCCTTCCCGCCGTACTTTACAAGGCGGTCAGCTATCTCCGTTATCTCCAGCACCGGGTTGACAGGGCATTTTACACGCACCAGCTCGCCGCGTGATTCAAGCAGGGTTACAAACTGAGACAGGCCGTTAAATGACATTGAACAACAGATTTGTACAAATATAAAAATAAAAACTCCGCACCGGGCCGTATCAGGGTCGTCGGGGCGGAGTTTTAATGTATTGTTATTCAGCCGCAGCTGTTATTCGCAGCCGTATACTGCATTGGCACCGAGTTCCTCTTCAATGCGGAGAAGCTGGTTGTACTTGGCAATACGGTCGGTACGGCTAAGGGATCCGGTCTTGATCTGGCCTGAGTTTGTAGCAACGGCAACATCAGCGATTGTTGAATCTTCGGTTTCACCCGAACGGTGTGACGTCACGGTTGTGTAGCCTGCCCTGTGAGCCATCTCAATGCAGTTGAGGGTCTCGGTCAGGGTACCAATCTGGTTCAGCTTGATGAGGATGCTGTTTGCGCAACCCATGCTGATACCCTTCTCAAGGTACTCGACGTTTGTTACGAAGAGGTCATCACCGACGATCTGGATTTTTGATCCGAGTTTTTCGGTCAGAAGCTTCCAGCCATCCCAGTCATGCTCACTCATCCCATCCTCTATTGAGTCAATCGGGTATTTCTCAACCAGTTCTGCAAGGTAGTCAACCTGCTGTGCAGGTGTGAGTTTCTTCCCTTTCTCACCTTCAAATTTTGCGTAGTTGTAAACTCCGTCAACAAAGAACTCGCTGGCTGCGCAGTCGAGGGCTATCGTGACATCGCTGCCAGGCTTGTAGCCTGCTGCGGAGACAGCCTTGATAATGCTTTCGAGTGCATCTTCTGTCCCTTTGAGTACAGGTGCAAATCCGCCCTCATCACCAACTGCAGTGCTGAGTCCGCGCTCCTTGAGAACTTTCTTCAGTGAATGGAAGACTTCTGCTCCCATCCTGAGACCTTCGGCAAAGGTAGTGGCTCCTTTAGGACGGATCATGAATTCCTGGAATGCTATGGGGGCGTCAGAGTGTGAGCCGCCGTTGATGATGTTCATCATCGGTATGGGTAGCACGCGTGCGTTGGTTCCGCCGATATACCTGTAGAGAGGCAGCCCGTGGTATGCTGCTGCAGCCTTCGCGCATGCGAGAGACACACCGAGGATGGCGTTGGCGCCGAGGTTGCTCTTTGTGGGGGTTCCGTCAAGGTCAAGCATCTTCTGGTCAATGCCGATCTGGTCGGTTACATCCATACCCATTACTTCCTCTGCAATGACATTGTTTACATTGTGAACGGCCTTGAGGACGCCCTTTCCGAGGTAACGGCTCTTGTCACCGTCTCTCAGCTCCAGTGCCTCGTTCTCACCGGTTGATGCTCCGGACGGTACTGCTGCCCTGCCGGATGCGCCGCTGGCTGTTACAACTTCGACCTCGATGGTCGGATTGCCCCTTGAATCAAGGATCTCTCTTGCATGAACACTAACTATTTGACTCATTGTAATTTATGTTTTAAAATAATACTATGCAATATAAGAAAAAAAGGGATAAGGCCATTACGACGATATCCCTTCATTATGTGAGCATTAACTCTTATTCTTTTGATTCTTCGGCTTCAGGTGCTTTTTCTTCGGCGGGTGCTTCAGCCTGTGCCGGTTTTTCAGCTACGGCTGCAGCTTCAGTCTTTTTCTTCGGGCTGCGGCGGCGGCGTGTTGCCTTGGCCTTTGTCCCTTCGCCTGCAAGCATGTTTTCATTGAAGTCGACCAGTTCAATTATGCACATCTCAGCCGAGTCACCTATGCGTGACCCTGTTTTCAGGATGCGGGTATATCCACCCGGGCGGGTTGCTATCTTCGGAGCCACTTCCCTGAAGAGTTCAGCAACGGCATTCTTGTTCTCGAGATAACTGAATACAACCCTGCGTGAGTGTGTTGAGTCATCCTTTGACTTGGTGATGAGCGGCTCAACATATGTTCTCAGTGCGCGTGCCTTGGCGGTGGTTGTTGTAATACGCTTGTGAAGAATGAGTGATGACGCAAGATTGGCCATCATTGCCTTCCTGTCGGCGCTTTTTCTTCCAAGGTGGTTTATAGCATTTAAATGTCGCATTTCTCTCTATCCTTACCTGTTATTAATCTTTGTCGAGTTTATATTTAACCACATCCATCCCGAATGAGAGGTTCATTGTCTCAAGGAGCTCGTCGAGTTCGGTGAGTGATTTCTTCCCGAAGTTGCGGAACTTGAGGAGGTCATTTTTGTTGAACTTGACCAGGTCACCGAGGGTTTCAACCTCAGCTGCCTTGAGGCAGTTGAGTGCCCTTACAGAAAGGTCAAGGTCAACAAGTTTTGTCTTGAGAAGCTGGCGCATGTGGAGTATCTCCTCATCGAATTCCTCGTTTGCCATCTTGTCTTCATAGTCTATCGTGATCTTGTCTTCCGAGAAGAGCATGAAGTGGTAAATGAGGATCTTTGCAGCCTCCTTGAGGGCGTCCTTCGGGTGAATTGAACCGTCTGTGGAAATCTCTATGATCAGCTTTTCGTAGTCGGTCTTCTGTTCAACCCTATAGTTCTCAATTGAATACTTTACGTTGCGGATCGGGGTGAAGA
The DNA here is from genome assembly GCA_021816545.1 of Bacteroidota bacterium. Lineage (GTDB taxonomy): Bacteria > Bacteroidota > Bacteroidia > Bacteroidales > VadinHA17 > SR-FBR-E99. The sequence continues at coordinate 22,423 of JAKAXP010000006.1, read as the reverse complement.
TTGAATCGATTGCAATTACTCCGAATTCAGCTTCTGCAGGCTGGTTTTCCTCGGCCGGGACATAGCCCCTGCCCTTGGAAATATTGAGTTCGAACTGCAGTTTAACGTCTGTTTCCATACGGCAGATAACCAGGTCAGGGTTAAGGACCTCGAAGCTGCTGAGAGCGTTGTTGAGGTCGCCGGCCCTGAACACTTCCTGTCCCGATACCTTCACCACTATTTTCTCAGTTTCAACGTCTTCCACCATTCTCCTGAAGCGTATCTGTTTCAGGTTAAGGATGATTTCGGTGACGTCTTCCATCACGCCGGTGATGGTTGAGAACTCATGGTCGACGCCCTCTATCTTGACGGTAGTGATGGCGAATCCTTCCAGTGAGGAGAGGAGTATTCTTCTGAGGGCATTACCCACGGTGATGCCATAGCCGGGTTCAAGCGGGCGGAATTCAAATTTTCCGTACTGGTCGTCCGCTTCCAGTAATATTACTTTGTCAGGTTTCTGGAATGCTAATATGGCCATATGAATATTATTACTTTTATTACTTCGAGTAAAGTTCAACGATAAGCTGTTCCTTGATATCTTCCGGTATCTCGGTACGTTCAGGGACGCTCATGTATTTTCCGGCCATCTGTGTGTCATCCCACTCGAGCCATGCCAGTTTTGAGCGGCGGTTGGCGCCGAGGCATTCGGTGATGATTTCGAGAGATTTGGATTTTTCGCGAACACCGATTATATCGCCCGGGCGAAGGATGAATGACGGGATATTAACAACATTGCCGTTGACTGTAATATGGCGGTGTGAAACCAGCTGGCGTGCAGCAGCCCTTGTCGGGGCGACGCCGAGGCGGTAAACCACGTTGTCAAGGCGTGATTCGAGGAGCTGGAGCAGCACAAGGCCTGTTACTCCCGAGGCGGCGGCTGCCTTCTCGAAGAAGTTGCGGAACTGGCGCTCAAGGAGGCCGTATGTATATTTCACCTTCTGCTTCTCGCGGAGCTGTACCCCGTATTCAGATGTCTTTTTTCTCTTTTTGCTCAGACCGTGCTGGCCGGGAGGGAAGCTCTTCCTGTCGAGGTATTTGTCAGGGCCGAAAATAGGCTCTCCGAACTTCCTGGCTATTCTTGATCTGGGTCCTGTATATCTTGCCATTATATGTAATGTTTATCGTTTTGAACAGTGTTAATGCTAGCCTGTTAAACCCTCCTGCGTGAAGGGGGACGGCAACCGTTGTGAGGCATTGGTGTAACGTCAACTATTTCAGTCACTTCCACTCCGCTGTTTGATATGGCACGGATGGCTGATTCACGGCCTGAGCCGGGTCCCTTGACGTATACCTTTACCTTGCGGAGACCAAGTTCAAAAGCAACCTTGGTGCACTCTTCAGCGGCCATCTGTGCTGCATAGGGGGTGTTCTTCTTCGAACCCTTGAATCCCATCTTGCCTGCAGAGGCCCAGGAGATAACCTGGCCGGTGCTGTTTGTAAGGCTTATTATTATATTGTTAAATGACGAATGAACGTGAGCCTGCCCCACGGGTTCAACTTTTACGACCTTCTTCTTTAATGTCCCAGTCTTCTTTGCCATATATTACTTATTTAGTAGCTTTTTTCTTGTTTGCCACGGTCTTCTTGCGTCCTTTGCGGGTACGGGCGTTGTTCTTGGTGCTCTGGCCCCTTACCGGCAGTCCGATGCGGTGACGTATGCCGCGATAGCAACCGATATCCATCAGTCGCTTGATGTTAAGCTGCGTTTCGGAACGAAGTTCACCCTCGAGCTTGTAGTTCTCAGCGAGGATCTGACGGATAGCATTTATGTTATCGTCATTCCATTCCTCGACCTTCATGTGACGGTCAACGCCGGCCCTGTCAAGCACTTTCTGTGCGGTGCTCCGCCCGACGCCATAGATATAGGTGAGAGCTACTTCGCCCTGCTTGTTCCTTGGTAGGTCTACCCCATTAATACGTGCCATATACCTCTTTTAATTTGAAGTGCAAAGTTAATCAAATTTATCCCTGCCTCTGCTTGAACTTGGGATTTTTCTTATTTATCACATACAGACGCCCATTACGCCTTACTATCTTACAGTCGGCTGAACGCTTTTTCACTGATGCTCTTACTTTCATCGCAGTCTTATTTTCTATTTAAACCTGAACGTTATTCTTCCTTTGGTAAGGTCATAGGGCGACATTTCAACCTTCACCTTGTCACCGGGCAGGATCTTTATATAATGCATCCTCATCTTCCCGGAGATATGTGCGGTGATGATATGTCCGTTTTCGAGCCTGACCCTGAACATCGCGTTTGAGAGCGCCTCGATGATCGTTCCGTCAATCTCTATTGATGGTTGTTTGGCCATATACTTACCTCTTTGTTAATACTTCCTCTATATATTCAAATGTTGAGAGCAGGTCGGCACTGCCATCCCTGACCGCAACAGCATATTCAAAATGTGCAGACGGTTTGCCGTCACCTGTCCTGACTGTCCACCCGTCACTGTCAGTGCGGGTGTTTTTGGTACCCATGTTGATCATCGGTTCAATACAGATGACCAGGTTCCTGTCAAGTCTCGTGCCAGATCCGCGTCTCCCGAAATTGGGCACCTCGGGACCCTCATGAAGATGCTTCCCTATTCCGTGCCCCACCAGTGTGCGCACCACGGAGTAACCTCCGCTTTCAGCCTTTGTCTGCACTGCGTGCGAAATGTCTCCCACGCGGTTGCCGGCTATGGCCTGCTTCACTCCTGCCTCAAGGGAGGCCCTGGTGTATTCGAGAAGGCGCAGTATCTCAGGTTTCACCTCTCCCACCGGGAAGGTGAAGGCACTGTCACCGTAGAACCCGTTCAGTATCACCCCGCAGTCGACTGATATTATGTCGCCCTCACTGAGTGCATGGTCTGAAGGTATTCCGTGTACCACCTCGTCGTTGACAGATGTGCAGAGGGTATTAGGAAACCCGGCATATCCCTTGAAGGCTGGAAGGGCACCGTGATCACGGATAAACTCTTCGGCTATCGAGTCAAGCTGGCGGGTTGTCACACCCGGCCTGATATGCACGGCTACTTCCGCAAGAGTCTTTGAGACCAGCTGGTTGGCTTCTCTCAGTAACTCTACTTCTGCATCCGTCTTAATATAGATCATCAAAGAACGAAATCGCATTAAATAGCCGTCACGGCTCCGGTCCTGCCCTTGACGCGTCCTGACTTCATGAGGCCGTCATAGTGGCGCATAAGCAGATGGCTTTCAATCTGCTGCAGAGTGTCAAGCACAACACCCACCAGGATAAGCAGGGAGGTGCCGCCGAAGAACTGGGCAAACTCACCGCTTACGCCGAAGTTGACGGCGAAGGCGGGAAGTATTGCAATTATTGCGAGGAATATTGAACCCGGAAGGGTGATGCGTGACATGATGGTATCAAGGAACTCAACAGTCTTGCGGCCCGGTTTGATGCCGGGGATGAAGCCGCCGTTCTTCTTCATGTCTTCAGCCATCTGCACGGGGTTAACAGTAACCGCGGTATAGAAATAGGTGAAGAGGATGATGAGGATGGCCGTCATCATGTTGTACCAGAATCCGTACATGTTTGTAAATGCAACCACGAAACCTGATCCTGATTCCCTGAAACCAGCGAATATAACCGGCAGCATCATTATCGCCTGGGCGAAGATGATAGGCATAACGCCGGCTGCGTTCACCTTGAGGGGTATATATTGTCTGACACCTCCGTACTGCTTGTTGCCCACAATGCGTCTTGCATACTGGACAGGTATACGGCGTGTGCCCTGTACAAGGAGCACTGAACCGAGTATAACAGCAAAGAGGAATACTATCTCAACGAGCAGAGCCACGAGACCACCGGAACCGTTCATGCGTGCTCCGGTCTCAAAGATGAATGAGTGCGGGAAGCGTGCAAGGATCCCAACCATGATTATAAGTGAGATACCGTTTCCGATACCCTTGTCGGTGATCTTCTCACCAAGCCACATTACAAAGATGGTTCCTGCTGTCAGGATGATCACTGAGGAGACCCTGAAGAACCATCCCTGGAGCACAAATGCACCTGCGGGCAGAATGGCATGAAGGTTTGCAAGGTATGTGGGGGCCTGTAATATAAGGATACCCACTGTGAGGTAACGGGTGTACTGGTTCATCTTGCGCCTGCCGCTCTCACCCTCCTTCTGAAGTTTCTGGAAGTAGGGGAAAACAATACCCAGCAGCTGGATAACGATTGAGGCGGAGATGTAGGGCATGATCCCGAGAGCAAAAACAGAAGCCTTCGAAAAGGCTCCGCCTGAGAACATGTCAAGGAGGCCCATGATGCCTGATGATGTCTGGCTGCGCAGGTTCTCTAACATTGACGGGTCAATTCCCGGCAGGGTGATATACTTGCCCAGACGGTACAGTGCCACGATTGCAAGAGTATAGAGGATCCTTGCTCTCAGGTCCTCGATCTTGAAAATGTTCTTTATGGTCTGAATGAATTTCATACCTTACAGTTTAACTGCGGTTCCCTGATTTGCTTCTATTGCTGCCTGTGCTGATTTGCTGAAAGCGTGGGCATGAACCTCAAGCTTCCTTGTGAGAGTACCCTTGCCGAGTATCTTCACCAGTGCATTCTTGTTGACCAGCCCTGCGGTAAGCAGTGTCTGGAAATCAATGCGTTCAGTGTCAAGCTTTGCTGCGAGAGCCTCGAGAGTACTTAAGTTTATAGCCTTGAACTCAACGCGGTTTATATTTTTAAAGCCCGATTTCGGCACTCTTCTCTGGAGGGGCATCTGGCCGCCTTCAAAGCCTATCTTCCTGCTGTAGCCGGAGCGTGACTTGGCACCCTTGTGACCGCGGGTTGATGTGCCACCGTGGCCTGATCCCTCGCCTCGTCCGATGCGCTTTTCTCTTTTGACCGAACCGGGAGCCGGTTTCAAATTGCTTAAATCCATAGCGAAATATATAATGCTGTTAATACCTTAGAGTTTCTCTACCTTGACCAGGTGTTTCAGCTTGTTGACCATACCCATTATCTGGGGCGTATCTTCGTGCTCAACAGTCTGGTGCATCTTTCTTATACCCAGTGCCGTAAGGATCTTCTTCTGTGACTCGGGCTGGCCTATCTTGCTCTTTATCTGGGTTATTCTGACTTTTGCCATGATAATCTGTTATTACTAACCGTTAAACACTTTTTCCAATGTCACTCCCCTGTGGTCAGCCACTGTGCTGGCATCACGCAGTTCAAGCAGTGCGGCTATGGTTGCCTTGACCAGGTTGTGGGGGTTTGAGGAGCCCTTTGACTTGGCAAGCACGTTCTTTACACCTACGCTCTCAAGGACGGCACGCATAGCACCACCGGCCTTGATACCTGTACCTTCTGTTGCGGGCTTGATGAAGACGTATGCCCCGCCGAACTTGCCGTACTGCTCATGAGGTATGGTTCCCTTGTGTACCGGTACCTTGATGAGGTTTTTCTTGGCGTCCTCGATGCCCTTGGCGATAGCGGTTGTCACTTCACTTGCCTTACCGAGGCCGTGACCCACGATCCCTTTCTCATCGCCGACAACAACGATGGCTGAGAAGCTGAAGGTCCGTCCGCCCTTGGTTACTTTGGTTACTCTCTGGATGCTTACCAGCCTGTCGGTAAGTTCAAGATCGCTGTTTTTTACTCTCTTTATTCCGTATGCCATACTGATTAGAATTTTAAGCCGCCTTCGCGAGCTCCGTCAGCTAATGATTTAATCCTGCCATGATACTGGTATCCGCTTCTGTCAAAGACAACGGTCTCAATGCCCTTCTCCCTGCATACTGCGGCAAAGCGCTTTCCTACCAGCACAGCCACCTCGCTCTTCTTTTTCCCGGTGACGGAGGCTATCTCCTTCTCCCTTGAAGATGCGGATGCCAGTGTCAGGCCGTTAACATCGTCAACTGCCTGGGCATATATCTGTTTGTTGCTGCGGAAGACCGCCACCCTGGGTTTTTCGGCCGTTCCCCTGATCCGCTTGCGGATTCTCAGTTTAATCTTTTCTCTTTTTTCTGTCTTTGATAAAGCCATGACTTCAATATTTAATCATGTTACACACCAGCCGATTTTCCGGCCTTTCTCCTGAGCTGTTCGCCCACGAATTTGATACCCTTGCCCTTGTACGGCTCAGGCGGACGCAGTGACCTGATCTTGGCCGCGACATGTCCGATGAGCTGCTTGTCAATGCTGGAGAGAGTGATGACCGGGTTGCTCCTCTTTTCGGTTTTGGTTTCAACCTTTATCTCCTGCGGCAGTTCCATGATAATATCATGAGAGTAACCGAGGCTCAACTCAAGGCGCTGGCCATTGGCTTCGGCACGGTAGCCCACGCCAACAAGCTCAAGGTCCTTGCGGTAGCCTTTTGAAACGCCCACCACCATGTTGGCGATGAGTGCACGGTAGAGTCCGTGAAGCGACTTAAGGCGCTTCTCGTCATTGGGTCTTGACAGTATAATAGTATTATTCTCCACCTCCACTTTGATATCACTGTCAACCTTCTGTGACAGGGTTCCCAGGGGGCCTTTAACACTGACCAGGTTGTCGTCACTCACCGTGATGGTGACGCCAGATGGCAGGTTTACAGGTAATTTTCCTATTCGTGACATTATACTTCCTCCTGTTTAGTAAACATAACATATTACTTCACCTCCGACATTCTCCTTCACTGCCTCCTTTTCGGTCATAACACCTCTTGAGGTTGAGAGAATGGCAATTCCCAGTCCGTTGAGTACACGCGGGAGTTCATCTACGCCGGCATATCTCCTGAGTCCCGGACGGCTAACCCTCTGTATCTGTTTGATAGCAGGCAGCTTGGTCTTGGGGTTGTACTTCAGGGCTATTTTAATCTTTCCCTGCAGTTCATCATCAATGAACTTATAGCTGAGGATATATCCCTTGTCGTAAAGTATCCGTGTGATATCCTTCGTCAGGCCGGTAGCCGGTGTCTCAACCACTTTATGGCCGGCTCTGATGGCATTCCTTACCCTGGTAAGAAAATCTGCTATTGGATCTGTCATCTTATAGTTTGATTAATTTGTTTATATCTCGGTTGTTACCAGCTTGCTTTTCTTACGCCCGGGATAAGCCCCTTAGAAGCCATCTCCCTGAAAGTAATCCTGCTGATGCCAAACTGTCTCATGTAGCCTCTCGGTCTGCCGGTGAGCTTGCACCTGTTGCGCTGCCTGATGGGGTTTGAGTTGCGCGGGAGGGTGCTCAGGGCAATGTAATTGCCATCTGCTTTGAGAGCAGCCCTTTTTGCGGCATACCTTTTGGCAAGTTTTGCGCGTTTGACTTCGCGGGCCTTCATTGATTCCTTAGCCATATTCCGATCTGTTTACTTGTTTTTAAAGGGAATTCCGAATTCTTTAAGCAGGGCATAAGCCTCTTCGTCACTCTTAGCCGTTGTGACGAAGGTGATCTGCAGTCCCATGATCTTGGCGATCTTGTCGAGGTCAATCTCGGGGAATATGATCTGCTCGGTGATGCCGAGTGTATAGTTACCGCGGCCGTCAAGCTTTGCACTGACACCCTTGAAGTCACGTATACGCGGCAGGGCTACTGCGATGAGTCTCTCAAGGAACTCATACATGCGGTCTTTGCGGAGGGTGACCATCACGCCTATAGGCATGGCCTTCCTGAGCTTGAAGTTTGATATGTCCTTCCTGGAGATTGTCTGTACTGCCTTCTGTCCGGCGATATCTGATACCTCCTTCTGCCCCATTTCAAGCAGTTTCTTGTCGGCAATAGCCTGACCAAGTCCCTGGTTGATGACTATTTTTTCCAGACGGGGCACCTGCATCACAGTCTTGTAATTGAACTGCTTCATCAGTGCAGGCGTGATCTCACTCTTGTATTTGGTCTTTAAAACAGGCGTGTACATTACTTGATCTCCTCTCCTGATTTTTTGGCATAACGCACTAGTTTGTTCTTGTCATTCAGCTTGCGGCCCACGCGTGTGGGTTTGCCGCTTGCCGGGTCAATGACCATGAGGTTTGAGATGTGAACGGGGGCCTCTTTCTTGAGTATCCCGCCCTGGGGTGCCTTGGCATTGGGCTTGGTATGCTTTGATACCATGTTGATCCCTTCCACCAGGGCCTTGTTTTTATCCCTGTCTACCTCGAGGACACGTCCTTTCTGTCCTTTGGATTCACCGGCAATGACAGCCACTGTGTCTCCCTTTTTGATGTGTAATTTCTTCTGCATCGGGTGTCAGTTTAACGATTATAACACTTCAGGTGCAAGTGAAACGATCTTCATGTACTTGTCGCGCAGTTCCCTGGCAACGGGGCCGAAGATACGGGTTCCGCGAACTTCGTCCGTGTTGGTGAGCAACACCACGGCGTTGTCATCAAAGCGGATATAGGAACCGTCAGCACGGCGTATTTCCTTTGTGGTTCTTACAACCACGGCCCTGCTGACAGACCCTTTCTTTGCTTCACCTGAGGGGAGAGCGCTCTTTACGGAGACAACTATCTTGTCACCGACGCTTGCATACCTCTTCTTGCTTCCGCCGAGCACCCTGATGCAAAGGACCTCCTTGGCACCGGTATTATCGGCTACAGTCAACCTGCTTTCCTGCTGTATCATAATTACTTAGCTCTTTCAATTATTTCGACCAATCTCCAGGACTTGTTTTTGCTGAGGGGCCTGGTTTCCATTATGCGCACCGTATCACCGATGTTGCAGCTGTTCTCCTCATCATGAGCCATGAGCTTCTTTGTCTTGCTGACGAACTTGCCATAGATGGGGTGCTTGACCTTCCTGTGAATGGCCACGACGATAGATTTGTCCATCTTGTTGCTGACGACAACACCTATACGTTCTTTTCTAAGATTCCTTTCTTCCATGCTGATACGGCTATTTTGATTTCTCATTCATCTCTCTTTTGCGCTTCTCTGTCATGAGCCTTGCAATTGTTCTCCTGCTTTCCTTTATTTTCTGCGGGTTTTCAAGGGGTGAAATTGCGTGGTTGAGTTTCATGCGCACGAGTGCGGTCTTCTCGTTGTCAATACGTTCGAGAAGCTCCTGGTTGCTTAATTCTCTTATCTCTGAACTTTTCATCGCTCTGTTTTTTTATTACTCTGCGTAATCATGGCGAACCACGAATTTTGTTGCCACGGGCAGCTTGGCTGCTGCGAGGCGGAGTGCTTCCTTGGCCACATCAAAGGGTACACCTTCAGCCTCAATGATAATGCGGCCGGGGGTTACAGGCACCACGAACCCTTCGGGTGCGCCTTTACCTTTACCCATACGTACCTCAGCAGGTTTCTTTGTTATAGGTTTGTCAGGGAAAACGCGGATCCAAATCTGGCCCTCACGTTTCATGTGACGGGTCACAGCCTGGCGTGCAGCCTCAAGCTGACGGCCGGTGATCCATGCCTCCTCGAGGGTTTTGATGCCAAATGATCCGAATGCCAGCTGATTGCCTCTCTGGGCATTGCCTTTCATCTTGCCCTTCTGGCTCCTCCTGAACTTGGTCTTCTTCGGTTGTAACATCGCTATATTATATTAACAGTTATTTACTTATCTCGATTACCTTTTGTTTCCGCGATCGCCGCCACGGTCGCCACGGTCACCACGGTCGCCGCGTTCGCCACGGTCACCACGGTCGCCACGCTCACCGCGGTCACGGTCGCCGCCTTTCTTCCTGAAGCCGCCGGCGGGAGCCTTGCCGCCCTTCACGCTCTTCGCACCGATATTGGGGCTGAGGTCACGCTTGCCGTACACTTCGCCGTTGCATATCCAGACCTTGATGCCGATGAGGCCCACTTTCGTGAGGGCTTCGCCAAGGGCGTAATCAATGTCAGCACGGAAAGTATGGAGAGGAATCCTGCCATCCTTGTAGGTCTCGTTACGGGCCATCTCGGCGCCGCCGAGCCTGCCTGAGATAACAACCTTGATACCTTCGGCGCCCATGCGCATCGTTGAGGCGATGGCCATCTTGATGGCGCGGCGGTATGAGATCTTGCCTTCAACCTGGCGTGCTATGTTGCCTGCAACGATAGCAGCATCAAGCTCGGGACGCTTAACCTCGAAGATGTTTATCTGGACTTCCTTCTTGGTGATCTTCTTGAGCTCTTCCTTGAGCTTGTCAACCTCCTGTCCTCCCTTGCCGATGATGATACCGGGGCGGGCCGTATTGACAGTGACGGTGATGAGCTTGAGTGTACGCTCAATGACGATCTTCGAAAGACTTGCCTTGGCAAGCCTGGCATTCAGGTATTCCCTGATCTTGGTGTCTTCAACAAGCTTCCCTGAGAAGTCGTTGCCGCCATACCAGTTCGAGTCCCATCCCTTGATGATTCCTACTCTGTTGCCTATCGGATTTACTTTCTGTCCCATTGTTTACTCTGAAATATTTTCAACTTCCTGTTTCCTGCTACCCAGCACAAGGGTTACATGGTTTGATCTCTTGCGAATGCGGTATGCCCTTCCCTGGGGGGCAGGCTGGATACGGCGCAGTATGCGGCCGCCGTCAACCTGAACCTCTTTCACGTAGAGGTTGCTGTCCTCGAGGCGGACACCTTCATTCTTGGCCTGCCAGTTGGCGATGGCCGAGAGAAGGAGTTTCTCCAACCTGCGGGAAGCTTCCTGCTTGCTGAACTTCAGGATATCAAGAGCCCTGTTTATTTCCTGGCCCCTGATAAGATCGGTAACCAGCCTCATTTTGCGCGGTGAGGTCGGGACATTGCGAAGAACGGCCTGAGTCCTCTCTTTTGCGGCTTCCTTCCTGGCGCCTGCGCTTATTCTTTTTCTTGCACCCATTTCTGATTCTTTTTCAGTTGTTATGGCTTACCTATTTCTGTTTTCCACCATGACCGCGGAAGGTGCGGGTAGGGGCAAACTCACCCAGCTTATGACCAACCATGTTCTCGGTAATGTAAACAGGTATAAACTTGTTTCCGTTATGCACTGCCAGCGTGTGTCCCACGAAGTCGGGAGAAATAACTGATCTTCTTGACCAGGTCTTGATCACAGTTTTCTTTCCGCTGTCATTCATTGTATCCACTTTTTTGCCCAGGTGAATGTCGATGAATGGCCCTTTTTTAATCGATCTGCTCATCGTATCAATTATTTTTTCCTTCTTTCAATAATATGCTTGTTCGAATACTTGGTACGGCTCCTGGTTTTGAAACCCTTGGCGGGCATACCGCTGCGTGAGCGCGGATGGCCTCCGGAGGCCCTTCCTTCACCGCCACCCATTGGATGGTCAACCGGGTTCATTGCAACACCCCTGGTCCTGGGCCTGCGGCCGAGCCAGCGCTTGCGGCCGGCTTTGCCGGAACGCTCCTGGTTGTGGTCATTGTTCGAAACTGTTCCGATGGTTGCACGGCATGCAGTAAGAACCATCCTGGTCTCCCCTGAGGGAAGCTTGATGATTGCATACTTGCCGTCACGGGCAGCCAGCTGTGCAAATGTGCCTGCACTGCGGGCCATTGCTGCACCCCTTCCGGGCTTGAGCTCGATGTTGTGAACAATTGTACCGAGTGGAATGTCTTCAAGGAAAAGGGTGTTGCCGATCTCCGGCGCTGCTGTCTTTCCTGACATCAGTTCCTGGCCAACCTTCAGGCCGGTGGGGGCAATTATATACCTTTTCTCACCGTCTGCATAGGTTAGAAGTGCAATGCGTGCTGACCTGTTGGGATCATATTCAATCGAGGTGACCTTAGCGGCAACGCCGTCCTTGGTCCTCTGAAAATCGATCACACGGTACATCTTCTTGTGGCCGCCGCCAATGTACCTCATGGTCCGCCTGCCGTTAACGTTCCTTCCTCCGGTCTTCTTCAGCGGCGCGAGCAAGGATTTCTCCGGCGTGTCACGGGTTACCTCTGCAAAGGTACTCGCGACCTTATGTCTCTGGCCTGGTGTAACAGGCTTGATCTTTCTGACTGCCATATTATATTAAATGTTGCTGTAAAAGTCTATGGTCTCACCCTTGGCAAGAGTGACAACTGCCTTCTTCGTGGCTGCCGTCCTTCCGGCCATTACACCTGACTTGGTGTAGCGGGTCTTGGTCTTGCCTCCGTAGTTGATTGTGTTGACACTCTCAACATTGACCCCGTAAAGATCCTCAACTGCCTTCTTGATCTGCAGCTTGTTGGCTTTACGGTCAACCAGGAAACCATACCGGTTGAACTTCTCGCCCTGGGCGGTCATTTTCTCGGTCACTATGGGTTTGATAAGTATTTCCATATCTCTGTTCCTGGTTTATAATGTTGACTGCAAAACATCAACTGCGCTCTCTGTAAGCACCAGAGTTGAAGCTTTCATTATATTGTAAGTATTTAAATCACTGATAGTTACAACTTCAACTCCCTGCAAATTTCGAGATGACAAATATATATTTTTATTTTGTTCCGGTAAAACAATAAGTGATTTTTTATTGGGGAGATTGAGGTTTGCGCTCATACCGGCGATTTTTGAAGTCTTCGGAGCATCGAATGAGAAGTCCTCGAGAACGATGATCCTGTTTTCCCTTGCCTTGTATGAAAGGGCTGACTTTCTTGCCAGTTCCTTTACCTTCTTATTGAGCTTGAAGCCGTAGAACCTGGGCCTGGGGCCGAAGATACGACCGCCGCCGCGGAATTCCGGGTTCTTGATGCTGCCGAAACGTGCAGTTCCTGTACCCTTCTGTCTCTTGAGCTTGCGTGTGCTGCCCATGATCTCGCCGCGTTCCTTGGCCTTGTGAGTACCCTGTCTCTGGCCGGCCATATACTGCTTTGTATCAAGGTAAATAGCGTGGTCATTGGGTTCAATGCCGAAGATGGTCTCATTCAGGGTGACCTTCCTTCCGGTCTCTTTGCCTTCTATATTAATTACTGCTATTTCCATTACTTTGTTATTATTACGTAACCACCTTTGGGGCCGGGGACGGCACCCTTGACAAGAAGCAGGTTTGATTCGGGGAAGATTTTCACCACCATCAGTTCTGTCTCCTGCTGTCTTCCGCCCTTCTGTCCTGCCATGCGCATACCGGGCATAACCCTTGACGGCCATGATGAAGCGCCCATTGAACCGGGAGCCCTGAGCCTGTTGTGCTGGCCGTGGGTTGAACCGCCTACACCGCCGAAGCCGTGACGCTTGATAACGCCCTGGAAGCCCTTGCCTTTTGTCCAGCCCCTGACATCAAGGTATGTATCATCATTGAAGAGGTCTACAGTTATGACATCACCTCTCTTGTATTTGCCGTCCTCGAATCCCGAGAACTCGGCTATCTTCCTTTTGGGGCCTGTTCCGGCCTGCTTGAAATGTCCTATCTCAGCCTTATTGCTTGCTTTTTCCTTCTTGTCATCGAAACTGAGCTGTAAAGCCGCATAACCGTCTGTCTCCACAGTTTTGACCTGGGACACGACACACGGGCCCACTTCCAGAACTGTGCATGGAATGCTCTTACCCTCCTCATTGAAGACGGAGGTCATTCCAACCTTTTTTCCTATTAATCCCTGCATAATTCAGTATTTTTCCGGTTTCACACTTTAATTTCCACTTCCACTCCGCTGGGCAGCTCAAGCTTCATCAGAGCATCGATGGTTTTTGGTGTTGAGCTGTATATGTCAAGCAGGCGCTTGTACGATGACAGTTCGAACTGCTCTCTTGATTTCTTGTTTACGAACGGTGAACGGAGCACCGTATAAATCTTCTTGTGGGTGGGCAACGGTATGGGACCGCTGACAACTGCACCCGTCGATTTGACTGTCTTCACAATCTTCTCAGCCGACTTGTCGACCAGGTTGTGATCGTAAGACTTCAGTTTGATGCGGATTTTCTGACTCATCTTTTTTAAAGGATTTTTCCTGTTGTTACTTCAATAATTTTCTTCGCTAATTCTGCAGGCACCTCTTCAAAGTGCGAGAACTCCATCGTTGATGTAGCCCTGCCGGAGGTAAGGGTACGCAGTACTGTAACGTATCCGAAGTTTTCTGCCAGAGGTACTTTTGCTTTAATTACCCTTGCACCTGCTTTCGATTCCATACCTTCCACCTTGCCTCTCCGCTTGTTGAAGTCGCCAACGACGTCACCCACATATTCTTCCGGGGTAACAACTTCGGCGTTCATCACCGGTTCGAGCAGCACGGGCCTGCATTTGGCCGCCGCGTGGCGGAATGCCTGCTTGGCTGCTATCTCGAACGACAGCGAGTCAGAGTCAACGGGATGGTACGAACCGTCTTTTAGGATAACCTTGAGGCTGTCGAGGGGGAAGCCGGCCAGCGGGCCGTTCATCATTGCCTCGCGGAATCCCTTTTCCACTGAAGGGATATATTCCTTGGGCACATTGCCACCCCTGATCTCGTTCACGAAGGTCAGTCCCGGAACACCATCTTCGGCAGGCATAATCTCCACGGTGATATCCGCGAATTTGCCCCTGCCGCCTGTCTGTTTCCTGAAGAGTTCCCTGTGTGTGTATGAAGAGGTAACAGCCTCCTTGTATGCCACCTGGGGTCTCCCCTGGTTGCATTCCACATTGAACTCTCTCTTAAGACGGTCAATAAGAATTTCAAGATGCAGCTCACCCATGCCGCTGATGACTGTCTGTCCGCTGTCGGGATCGGTCTTCACCCTGAAGGTGGGATCCTCTTCGGCAAGCTTGCCGAGTGCAACGCCCAGACGGTCAATGTCAGCCTGCGTCTTTGGCTCGATGGCTATCCCGATAACCGGTTCCGGGAACTCCATTGATTCAAGTACTATAGGCTTGTGAATGGCACAGAGAGTGTCTCCTGTCTTGAGGTCCTTGAATCCCACCCCTGCGCAGATGTCACCTGCGTAGACGGTTTCAACGGGATTCTGCTTGTTTGCATGCATCTGGAAGAGGCGGTTGATCCTCTCCCTCTTGCCGGTCCTGACATTGAGGACGGTATCGCCCGCATTGAGGGTACCGGAATAAACCCTCATGAAGACAAGCCGTCCCATGTAGGGATCGGTAGCTATTTTAAAGGCCAGTGCCGCGAAGGGCTCATCAGCCTCAGGTTTGCGTGTCAGTTCCTGCTCGTCGCGGGGGTCCTTGCCCTTGACGGCTCCCACATCCACCGGTGAGGGCAGATATGCGACAACCCCGTTCAGGAGGCGCTGTACGCCTTTGTTCTTGAATGCGGCTCCGCAGAAGACCGGGACAATGACTCCCTCAACAGTCTCGCGGCGGAGAACTTTCATGAGTTCATCAGAAGTGATGCTCTCATGGTCTTCAAGGTAACGCTCGAGGATGGAGTCATCCATTTCGGCGCATGCCTCAACGAGCTTCATTCTCCACTCATCGGCCTCCTCCTTCATGAAGTCAGGGATCGGCTGAATTGTGAAGTTTACGAGCGGGTCAACGCCGTCCTCGAAGATGATGGCATTCATCTCAATAAGGTCAATGATGCCCTCGAATTTATCTTCGGCGCCTATAGGTATCTGAACAGGTACCGGGTGGGCACCGAGTTTGTCAATCATCTGCTGTACCACACCCTGGAAGTCGGCACCCGAACGGTCCATCTTGTTGACGAACGCTATTCGCGGTACGTTGTACTTGCTTGCCTGCCTCCAGACGGTTTCACTCTGGGGTTCCACACCGCCAACGGCGCAGAATACAGCCACGGCACCGTCAAGCACGCGCAGTGACCTCTCCACTTCCATGGTGAAGTCGACGTGTCCCGGGGTGTCAATGAGATTGATCTTGTAAAGCTGGTCCTTGTATTTCCAGAAGGTGGTTGTAGCTGCGGAAGTTATTGTGATCCCTCTCTCCTGCTCCTGCACCATCCAGTCCATTGTAGCATTACCGTCATCGACCTCGCCGATGCGGTGGGTACGGCCCGTATAATAGAGGATGCGCTCGGAAGTTGTTGTCTTCCCGGCATCAATATGGGCCATAATGCCAATGTTCCTGGTATATCTGAGATCGCTGTTCATTCCTTGCTGCTGGTTAGCCACGCGTCACCGGTATCAGAACCTGAAATGTGCGAAGGCCTTGTTGGCCTCGGCCATACGGTGGGTATCCTCTTTCTTCTTGTAAGCGCCGCCTTCGTTGTTGTAGGCTGCCATCACCTCGGCTGCAAGCTTGTCGGCCATGCTGTGGCCCGTGCGCTTACGCGCGAAGAGAATAAGGTTTTTCATGCTTATGCTCACCTTGCGGTCAGGGCGTATCTCGAGGGGCACCTGGAAGGTGGCACCACCAACCCTGCGGCTTTTAACCTCGACATGCGGAGTGATATTGTCAAGAGCCTGTTTCCAGATCTCAAGCGGACTCTTCTCCGCGTTTTTCATTTTCTCGGCGACTATATCGAGTGAGTCATAGAATATCCTGAATGCAACGGTCTTCTTACCATCGTACATCAGGTTGTTGATGAAACGGGTAACGTACGGATCGTTGAACTTCGGGTCCGGTAAGAGGATCCTCTTCTTTGGTTTTGACTTTCTCATATCTTGAATCCTTTAGCTTTTACTTCTTTGGTCTTTTTGCTCCGTATTTTGACCTTCTCTGCTTGCGGCCGTCAACACCGGATGTATCTAATGCGCCACGGACAAGATGGTAACGGACGCCCGGAAGGTCTTTGACCCTGCCGCCCCTGATAAGCACTATCGAGTGCTCCTGCAGGTTGTGTCCTTCACCCGGGATGTAGGCGTTGACCTCTTTCTGGTTGGTCAGCCTTACCCTGGCTACTTTTCTCATGGCTGAGTTAGGTTTTTTTGGCGTGGTAGTATATACGCGAACACATACTCCCCTGCGCTGCGGGCATGAGTCAAGAGCAGGTGCCTTGCTCTTGTCTACCAGCTTCTTGCGGCCTTTTCTAACTAACTGCTGAATTGTTGGCATAATTCTCTTTTAATTAATTTTCCTTTTTTATTCTGGTCTTAAAAAATTCAATTTCAAATTTCCATTCCGCCATTTTCGCATCATACGTCAGCGCGGATCATACATCCTGTACATTATAGCGACAAAAGGCCGCCACAGTGCCCCGGGGTAAAGTTTTCTGAAGATGTAACTTATGGTTTGTAAGTTATTTCCAGGATTTTCTTCCCGACCGCCCCTTCCGACATCTTTTGTAAACTTACACACTGACGGTGCGACCGGTACTCCTGTTTTCAAAAAACCGCCGCAAAGAAAGTAAATATTTTTCAAACAGCCATCACTTTATATGCAATCTTTTGAAAATTTGTTATTTTTGCGCTCCCATCCGGATAAAGAATACATATAATATATAACAACAGCCGAAGATGAAGACATACTCAACAGACCACCTAAGGAACATTGCTCTGCTGGGAAACTCTGGCTCAGGTAAGACCACCCTTGCGGAAGCAATGCTTTTCAACGGCGGGGTCATCGAGAGACGGGGTACAGTAGAAGCCAGGAACACCGTCTCTGATTACAAACCTATTGAGCAGGAGAACCGCAACTCCATCTTTTCCGCAGTGCTCTATACTGAATTCAAGGACAAGAAGATCAATATCCTTGACACACCTGGCCTTGACGATTTCTCCGGTGGGGTAATATCGTCAATGTACGCTGCCGACACCGCCATGCTTGTAATAAATGTGCAGAACGGTGTTGAAGTGGGTACCGAGATCCATTTCAGGCATGCCGAGAAGTTTCATAAGCCCCTGATCATTGCCGTCAACGGCCTTGACCATGAGAAGGCAAACTTTGAAAAGACTGTTGAGATGCTCCATGAGCGCTTCGGCAGCAACGTAACACTGGCACAGTTCCCGGTGAATGAGGGTCTTGGCTTCAACACCATCGTTGACGTCATCAGCATGAAGATGCTGCGCTACGGCAAGGACGGCGGCAAGGCAGAGGTGCTTGACATACCTGCTGAGCATAAGGCAAAGGCTGATGAGCTTCATGCTGCACTTACCGAAAAGGTGGCTGAGAGCGACGAGGCACTGATGGAACTCTTCTTTGCAAACGACAAACTTTCAGAGGAGGAGATCGGCCGCGGACTCCGCGAAGGACTCCTGAAGAGGGGGATCTTCCCGGTTTTCTGCGTATCATCAAAAGGTAATATAGGTGTTGACAGGCTGCTCGAGTTCGTATCCGTTTCGGCACCGTCACCCGCTGACATGCCTGCACCGAAGAACGCAAAAGGCACCGAAGTGAAGTGCACCTCAGCCGGCCCGGTATCAGTCTTCGTCTTCAAGACAACCATTGAGGAGCATATCGGCGAAATCAACTACTTCAGGGTGATGTCAGGCAAGATCAATGAGAACTTTGATGCTGTCAACACGAGCAACGGAACCAAGGAACGTCTCTCACAGATCTTCGCATGCGCCGGCAAAAACCGCACCCGCATCCCCGAGATCAACGCAGGCGACATAGGCGGCTTCGTGAAACTGAAGAATACCAAAACAAACCATACGCTCAATGCACCGGGCAACGACTGGACATATGAGGAAATGATGTTCCCCGCTCCGAAATACCGTGCTGCAATCAAGCCTCTCAGCGAGAGCGATGAGGAGAAGATGGGCGAGGCCCTAAACAGGATGCACCAGGAAGATCCTACAATCCTCGTAGAGTATTCCAAGGAGCTCAAGCAGATCATCATCCACGGACAGGGCGAATACCACCTCAATATACTGAAGTGGCATCTTGACAACATCTTCAAGATTGAAACCCAGTTTCTTGCACCGAAGATCCCATACCGTGAGACCATCACCAAGTCAGCACAGGCTGACTACCGTCACAAGAAGCAGTCAGGTGGTGCAGGCCAGTTCGGTGAGGTTCATATGATCATCGAGCCATATGAGGAAGGTTCCGAAGCCAAGACAATGATGAAGATTGCCGGCAAGGAGATCAAGCTTTCCAACCGTGACAAGGAGGAGATCGAACTCCCGTGGGGCGGCAAACTGGTCTACGTGAACTGTATCGTGGGAGGTTCAATTGATGCACGTTTCATGCCTGCAATCCTCAAGGGTATCATGGAGAAGATGGAGGTTGGTCCTCTTACAGGCTCCTATGCCCGTGACATCAGGGTTTACGTTTATGACGGCAAGATGCACCCGGTTGACTCAAACGAAATCTCATTCCGTCTTGCTGGCCGTAATGCATTCAGCACCGCGTTCAAGAACGCCGGCCCGAAGATCCTCGAACCCGTTTACGAGGTTGAGATCTGGGTTCCGGCCGACCGCATGGGTGATGTTATAAGTGACCTGCAGGGACGCCGCGGAATGGTCCTAGGCATGTCAAGCGAGAAGGGCTTCGAGGTCATCAAGGCAAGGGTACCCCTGGCTGAGATGAACAAGTACTCAACGGCTCTGAGTTCGCTCACCGGCGGCCGCGCGATGTACTCAATGAGGTTCAGCGAGTACTCACAGGTACCCGGCGAAGTCCAGGATTCTGTCATCAAGGCATACGAGTCCGAAGAGGAAGAGGAATAGTAACCTATCTCACCTTACATATAAAAACAGGAGGCTGTCTCAAAAGGGGCAGCCTCTCGCTTTTTCTGAAAACAAAAAAAAGTATCTTTATAATATATATAGGCTCATATTCAACATAACATCCTGCCGGTTAAATCTCAACAGTGTCAGTATTGATGTTCAAGCAAGGCATCCTTAACGGTATCAGCTATGCAGTATCAGAGACAGGCCTGAACTGTGGCAGGATCCTGATCTTCTTGCCAGGGATAGGCGCCTTCAAGGAAAGCTATATCGAGCATGTTTCAGCTTTCTCCGACCTTTATTCAGCCATTTACCTGGTTGATCTTCCCGGTCAGGGATCAGTGGGAGAATGGCAGATAGGTATTATGATTGAACAACTGGCGGAGTTGATCAGAAGCTTTGATTCGCCGGAGATTGACACAATAGATCTTGCCGGTCACAGCGCAGGGGCACTGGCTGCAATAACTTTTCTTACCAACTATAACAGCAGGACTGAAGAGAAGTTAGCTGAATCGATACATGTAATTGAAGCAGAAGAGGCCTTGAAAAATCTGCCGTCGCTTGCCGGTACAGGATTTGCCACTTCGCTGCCGGAAGTGAAAAAGGTCAGGAAGCTCTTACTGTACGCTCCTCCTGATTCGTTTGATATAGTCTTTGACAGGATTTACAGTACCGGCCTTTCAGCCAGATCGGAAAAAGCTTTCAGGAGAATTTTGAATTCAGCCGTCAACAGGCCGATGTTGTTTCTCCGGCTTTTCAGGTCCTCACGCTATTTCAGATTCCGGCTTAACCGTTCAGGTAAGCCCAGCTACTTCAAACTGGTTATCAATGACCACAGGCGGTTCCTTAAGTATACATCAGGATACCTTACAATTTTTGAGATTTTACGTGGGGTTTCCCCGGCCGAGAGGGAAAGTATCCTTGATATGATTGCAGAAAAAGAAATTCTTGTTCAGTGCGGCACCAATGACTGGATTGTCAAGCCATATCTGCGTCTGCGGCGGAGCTACCAGGACAACATAAGGATCTCAGGCAACATTAAAATTGTCATGCACAGGCATCTCGGACATATGCTGAACCGACGTCGGAGGCCCGACATCAATATGAATCTCCAGATGGTGACAAATCCTGATGTAATAGCTGAATCAAGAGTTTTTATAACCGGATAAAATGGAAACAAAAGAGTGTCAGTATTGCTGCAGTGTAATCCCGGCAAAAGCCGAGAAATGCAGGTATTGCTATGAATGGCAGGATGAGAAGGAGCCGGCAGTTCACATACCGCTGAAAGACGAATTCCCGGGTTTTAATGAACGGTTTCCAGGTGCCGGAAGACCTTTCCAGCTGAGCATTGTCCGCAAAATGCCGCTAAACTATATTGTAAGTATTCTAATCTTCGCAATGCTGATATTCGGAGCCGTTCAGGTAGCCTGGTATTGGCTGGGAGAGGACCGGATTTACCTTGTTTCGTTTTTGGTTTATACAATTCAACTGATTACCTCCTGGGCAGGATTGATATGGGCATATAACCTGATAGGGTCAAACTATCCTTCATTTGTTCAGATTTCATCTCTTCCAAGGGAAAAAACTGAAGAAATTTTCTTAAAGGCACATAATTTAATGTTTAACAGGGCTTTTGCAATAATTGCAGGGCTTGTAACAGGTGCAGTGGCTTCAGTTGGTGAATACATTCTTGGCACACCATTCTCTTCAGAAAAAGCCAGGATCGTATTTGCTGTCTTTGAGTTCATAAATATGTTTTTTGCAGGAGCTGCCATTTACACAATACTGATGTTTGCCTTTTTCCTGAACAGGATAAGCAAGAATCCCAATAAACAGGCTATGGGACTCGACAAAAACAATGGGGTGCTTGGGATCGGGCATCTTCATCTAAGGACCTCGTTGCTTGCCATTTTCCCGTTGTTTCTGGGTGTGATTGCGAGACTATTCGGAGACTGGCCATGGCTGCCGTTACATTATGTCTGGTACGGCGGCTTTGCAGTAATAATCATAGTATACTTCTTCTGGCCCCTGTCGAACATTCATAAGATGATGGAGGAATATAAGGAAGATCAGTTGCTCATCATTCAGAAAAAGATCCAGCGTGTTGTCAGCGATATGTCCGTAAGTCAGAGCGCACGAAGCTTTTCAAGGCTGAATGAGTATAAAGAGATTGAGAAGTCATTATCTTCTCAGACTACATGGCCTTTTGATACAAAGAGCATTTCAGCTGCATTCTTTGCTGTGATTTTTCCGGTGGTTCTTATGATAATAGAAAAGGTTTTATCATTGATGTGAGAGAAGCGATTTAAATATCCCCTTCACAAACATAAGTATTTCAGATCCTGTCCCCTTTTGAAAGGGCCGGGGATTTTCATTTTATGACTAAACTGCGGCCGCTGTTATTCAGTGATGCCGGTGGGTACTGTATCCGCCGGGACAAACCGGAACGGATTGGGCGCGGTTCCAACGGTGCCGTCGGCATAATGGAGTACGAGGCTGTCTGCGCTGAGCGCACCGAAGATCCTGTCCGGGGTTGTGAGTGTATCAACATACCACAGCGTCAGCATTTCTGCGCCGGCATCATCAAGCGAAGTCTCAAACCCGACAATCCCGCTGTCATTGGAGAGATGACTGACAAGGTAACTGTATCTCTGGTTCAGCTTTGCATTTTCACCCAGCCTGACAGGCATCCCCTTCAGAACATCACCTGAATAGTTCTGGGAGTCATTGAAGAATGACCGTGTTGGCATGAACATCTCCCTTGCAAACTCCTGCGGTGAAAGTGTCCCCTTTTCCTCAGAGAAGGTCACCACCCTATAAGGAAGCTTCACATTGAACTCCGTCTCATTGACAGTGAAGTTCAGGCTCTTTGATTCGATGGCCTTCACGAGTGTCTCCCTGTCTGGCTCCTTCCCTGCCGGGAAATATATTCTCACAATCACAGGGCATGCGAACTCGCTCTGGTAGCCCACCGCCTCAGTCTTCTGATCGAGCAGGTGCTGGAGATAGGTGGCATCAAGCGGATCGAAGAACTTGTCTATGGTCAGGGTATAGTAAACAAGTGATCCGTTTTCTGCC